>NVVP01000006.1 GCA_002402245.1 Gammaproteobacteria bacterium
CATTACTTTTGTAATCGCTGCTGTTAGCGTTGTTTTACCATGATCTACGTGACCAATTGTTCCCACGTTGACATGGGGTTTATTACGTTCAAACTTTTCTTTAGACATGACCAGTATCCCCGTCAGTTTATCTAGTTAATAACAAATCAAAGACTCGGATAATCCCAGCCTAAAAACAAAACACTACAATATCAAATCAGTGGAGCCCACAATCAGAATCGAACTGATGACCTCATCCTTACCATGGATGCGCTCTACCGACTGAGCTATGCGGGCCGTTCCAATTAAATTGGAGCGGGTGATGGGAATCGAACCCACGTGATCAGCTTGGAAGGCTGGAGTTCTACCATTGAACTACACCCGCAAATAATTTTTGGTGGAGGGGGGAGGATTCGAACCTCCGAAGGATGAACCGTCAGATTTACAGTCTGATCCCTTTGGCCACTCGGGAACCCCTCCACTTAAGACGATGCATTTTCCTCAAAAGCGGTTCTAATGTCAACCCCTAAGTTAAGGAAATCTGTTTTATCTTCGGAAGTGCTTAATTTTTCAGCAACTACTTAATAATAACAGCGGGTCGAAAGAGGACATAGTATACTATCCTCCGCAATTTTAAGTTAGTTAGCAGGAGATTTTTATGGAGCAGTACCGAGGTACTACTATCCTATCTTATAGACGTGATGGCCATGTTGTTATTGGTGGCGATGGCCAAGTGAGCCTAGGCAATACCATTATGAAAGGTAATGCCCGTAAAGTGCGTCGATTATATAATGACCAAGTTATTGCAGGTTTTGCCGGCGGTACGGCCGATGCATTTACTTTATTTGAACGTTTTGAAGAAAAACTTGAAAAACATCAAGGTAATCTAACTCGTAGCGCTTTAGAATTAGCTAAAGATTGGCGAACTGATCGAATGATGCGACGACTCGAAGCGCTTTTATTAGTAGCTGACAGTGAAGTTTCTCTTCTTATTACTGGTAATGGGGATGTTATTGAGCCAGAAGATAATTTAATGGCTATTGGTTCCGGCGGTGCTTTTGCACAAGCTGCGGCAACCGCTTTAATTGAAAACACTGACCTCAGTGCCCATGATATTGTGACAAAAGGCCTCAATATTGCTGCTGACATTTGTATTTATACCAACCATAATCTAACCATCGAATCTTTAGTGAGTAAGAGCTAAGCGACCATGCAATCATTAACACCTAAACAGATAGTTCAAGAACTAGATAAACATATCGTAGGCCAACAAGCAGCTAAAAAAGCCGTTGCTATTGCCTTACGCAACCGTTGGAGACGTAAACAGCTATCTAGCGAGCTTCAGCATGAAATAACACCAAAGAACATTCTAATGATTGGCCCTACAGGTGTAGGTAAAACTGAAATTGCTCGTCGCTTAGCAAAACTGGCCAATGCACCGTTCATTAAAATAGAAGCGACTAAGTTTACCGAAGTTGGTTATGTGGGCCGTGATGTTGAATCTATCATTCGTGATTTAGCTGAAATGGCGATGAAGATGTTACGTGAAAATGCCATTAACTCAGTTAAAAACAAAGCTGATGATATGGCTGAAGAACGTGTACTGGATGCACTACTTCGCCCTGCAAGAGACCAAGAAGAGGAAGATGATTCAAATACTCGACAGCGGTTTCGTAAGATGTTGCGTGAAGGCAAACTCAATGACCGTGAAATTGAGTTGGAGTTAACAGCTCCTGCCGTGGGCGTTGAAATTATGTCCCCTCCGGGCATGGAAGAAATGACCAACCAATTACAAGATATGTTTCAAAACATGGGTTCATCACGCACCACTTCTCGTAAGTTAACTGTAAAAAAAGCACTTAAAGCGCTTAGTGAAGAAGAAGCAGGAAAGCTCATTAATGAAGAAGAGCTTAAAGCACAGGTAATTGAAACCGTTGAGCAAGATGGTATCGTCTTCTTAGATGAAATTGATAAGATAACTCAGCGTAACTCAGGTAGTGGTGCCGACGTATCTCGTGCCGGTGTGCAACGTGACTTATTACCCTTGGTTGAAGGCAGTACGGTTTCGACTAAATACGGTATGTTGAAAACAGACCATATTCTATTTATTGCCTCAGGCGCATTTCACCTCAGTAAACCTTCTGATCTTATCCCTGAATTACAAGGCCGTCTTCCTATTAGAGTTGAATTGGAAGCTTTAGGTGCCGATGAGTTTGTTCGCATCTTGACCGAGCCTGATGCATCTCTTACTGAGCAATATATTGCTTTATTGGGGACTGAAGGTAGTACGCTATCGTTTACTGATGACGGCCTACAGCGTATTGCTGAGCTGGCTTGCCAAGTTAATGAGCAAACTGAGAACATTGGTGCCCGTCGTCTTCATACCTTATTAGAGAAATTAGTCGAAGATATTTCATTTAATACCGCAGATGATAGTGAAGCTAGCACGATTAGTATTGATGCTGATTACGTCAATGAGAAATTAAGTAATTTGGTTGAAGACGAAGACCTTTCTCGTTATATCCTATAAATTTCAGGCTTAGAATTATGGAAAACAATTTATTTCCAAATGAAGTAACCTTACATAAACAATCAAAAACCTTAGAGCTTGCCTATGGTGAAGATCATTATCATCTAAGCGCAGAATACTTACGCGTTTATTCGCCTTCCGCTGAAGTGCGTGGTCATGCCGCGGGACAAGAAGTATTACAAACCAATAAGGAACAAGTGGCTATCAACCAGATTGAAGCGACTGGAAATTATGCACTAAAAATCTATTTTGATGATGGCCACGACAGCGGCTTGTTCACATGGGACTATTTACACCAACTTGCTACGCAGTATGATGCGCATTGGCAAGATTATTTAGACAGGCTTGAAAAAGCAGGTTATCAACGACAATCAAATTGAAGGTAATAGGTATATAGCGTGGAAGATGACAACACTACTCACTTTGGTTATAAAGAAGTACCAACAGAAGATAAAGTTAAGCATGTGGCCGAAGTGTTTCATTCTGTCGCCAATAAATATGATCTGATGAATGACTTGATGTCGATGGGTGTCCACCGACTTTGGAAGCGTTTCACCTTACATACCAGTGGAGTCAAGCGAGGTGCTAAAGTACTTGATATTGCCGGAGGAACCGGTGACCTTGCGCTTAAATTCTCTAAATTAGTCGGACGGACAGGTCAGGTTGTTTTAGCGGATATTAATGCCAGCATGTTGAATGTGGGTCGTGATCGCCTTACTAATGAAGGTATCACCGGTAATATTAACTATGTTCAAGCCAATGCTGAATGCCTGCCCTTCCCTGATAATACCTTTGACATCATTACTATTGCCTTCGGCTTACGTAATGTAACCGATAAAGATGCCGCATTACGCTCTATGTTTCGTATTTTAAAACCCGGCGGCCGCCTACTGATTTTAGAATTTTCCAAGCCATCAAAATGGTTAGCGCCTATTTACGATAACTATTCATTTAATTTATTGCCTAAAATTGGCAAGCTATTTTCAGGTGATGAAGAAAGCTATCGTTATTTAGCTGAATCAATCCGCATGCACCCTGATCAAGAAACGATGAAATCGATGATGGGCGATGCCGGTTTTGAACGCTGTGATTACCATAATATGACCGCAGGGATTGTAGCGCTACACAGTGGCTATAAATTTTGAGTCTAGTACTTAAACCTATTCAATTGGCGATTAATACTGCGCTACAACAAGATCCTGAAACAGTTGAAAAACTAACTCAGTTTGAGCAACGTTGCATAGCAATAAGCATCAGTGATTTTGATTTAACACTTAATGTATTATTTGTTGATCAGCAGATTACTCTCTCCTTAGAAGCTGACCATGTTGCTGATTTAACTATCTCCGGCAAAGCACTCACATTACTTAAATTAGGCCATGATCCTGAGAGCTTATTTTCAAATGACATCGATATCAATGGCGATGTGCAATTTGCCAAGCAATTACAAGAGTTACTCGCCGGCTTTGATTTTGACTGGGAAGCACAGATTGCTAAATTAACAGGCGATAGCCTAGCCTACCCTATTGCCCACGGCTTGCGTAACGCCTTATCTTGGATTAAAAATACCCATCAGTCATTACAACTCGATGTAACCGAGTACCTTAAAGAAGAAGTTGGCATTCTGCCTGACAAATCACAAATCACCGATTATATGGCCGATATTGATAAGCTACGTGCTGATTTTGATAGACTTGAAGCTAGACTAAACCGCCTATAAGAGAGCTTTAGACTAAATGAAACTACGCCACTTTTTCCGACTTATCCAAATCAACCATATATTAGCCAAGTACCGGCTAGACGAGTTTCTTCCTGTCACCGGTTTCTTTCGCCTTCTACAATTATTAGGCTACCTATCTCCTTACCGCTGGAGTCAGTCCACAACAACTACTCGTGGTGAACGACTACGTTTAGCTTTAGAAGAACTGGGGCCTATTTTTGTTAAATTTGGCCAATTACTATCCACTCGTCGCGACTTACTGCCTGAGGATATCGCCGACTCATTAGCACTACTTCAAGATCAAGTAAGTCCTTTTCCTAATGAACAAGCACGCGCCCTCATCCAGCAGGCTTATGGTGAGCATGCATTAGATGATATTTTTGCCCATATTGATGAACAACCCTTAGCCTCCGCATCGATTGCTCAAGTTCATGCGGCACAATTATTAGATGGCTCAGACGTTATTCTGAAAATCGTCCGCCCTAATATAGAAAAAAGGATTAAGCGTGATATTGGCTTACTGCATACCCTCGCTCATTTAGCCCATCATTTATGGGCGGATGGTAGACGTTTACGTCCTAAAGAGATTGTTAAAGAAATTGAAAAAAATCTTTATGATGAATTAGATATGATGCGAGAAGCTTCATCGGCATCACAACTTCAACGTAATTTTGCTGACAGTGACTTGCTCTATGTGCCACAAATAAATTGGCAATTAACCCGAACTAATATCCTGGTTCAAGAGCGTATTTATGGCGTGCCTATTGGTGATATCAAACAGTTGCACGCGCATAAGGTTAATATGGCAAGGCTTGCAGAAATGGGCGTAGAGATCTTCTTTACCCAAGCCTTTAAACATGGTTTTTTCCATGCTGATATGCACCCCGGTAATATTATGGTGGATGTTGCAGATCCTGAAAGTCCACAATATATTGCCGTAGACTTTGGCATCATGGGTACCTTATCCCCGGATGATCAACGTTACCTTGCCGATAATTTCCTTGCCTTTTTCAATAGTGATTACCGCCGTGTAGCAGAACTTCATATTGAATCAGGCTGGGTGCCTGCTGATACTCGCATTGATGAATTTGAATCCGCTATTCGTAGTGTCTGCGAACCTATTTTTGCCAAACCTTTACATGAAATATCATTTGCACAAGTGCTGCTGCGATTATTTCAAACTGCACGCCGATTCAATATGGTAGTACAACCTCAGCTGGTTCTATTACAAAAAACACTACTTAATATTGAAGGCCTCGGCCGCCAACTTTATCCAGAGCTTGATCTATGGAAAACAGCCAAACCAATTTTAGAGCAGTGGATGCATGAAAAAATGGGCTGGCAATCAACGCTAAAAAATATTCAAAAAGAGCTACCTAACTGGTTAGAAATTTTACCTACATTACCTAAAACACTGCATGATATAGGACAAAAATTACAATCAGGTAAGCTGCAAATTCAATTATCTCCTGCAGATTTAAACCAGTTACAGCGAGAGGTACGCAGAGCAAGTCATCGTAATGTCACAGCAATAATTGGCTCGGCTGCTCTTCTCGGTGCAACAGTGATTAAAGGCCTTGATGGTTATGGTCCCGCTTTGTTTGCAGGAATGCCAATCTTAACTTGGCTACTCGGTATTTCAGGTGTTATTCTTATAATATTTAGCTTGTCACCACAGTCCGACAAATAAACTTTACATCAACCCCTTAGGAACGCATTCATGTCATTAGAAATACATCAACTGTTCGATAAAATTGACAAGGTGCCACAAGTTCCAGAAGTTGTCCGTACGCTAGTGACACAAGTTAATGCCTCAAATGTAAGTTTTTCATCTATTGCTGAAACCGTTGAAAAAGAACAAATTATCTCCTTAAAGGTACTTCGTCTGGTTAACTCAGCTCATTATAGTTTTCCTAGAAAAATAGGCTCAATCCAACAAGCACTCGTCATCTTAGGCATGGATGAATTAAAAAAACTAGTGATTACTTCAGGCTTCATTAATTCCTATTCTAATATAGAAGGTATGAGCCTTGATGATTTWWRNGAKWGATWNAMTYWMSTAMMKSMAKYTANTGCSAAATGGCTTGCTGAGCGTTCGAATCAAGAAGATAGTGGCATGGTCTTTACTGCTGGGCTTATTAATAGCTTAGGCAGTATTCTTATTCACTTAAAGAGCCATGAACTTACCACYAAGATAAACTTTTCCATTGAAGAAGGRCTATCTCATCCTGATGCTGATCGGCAACACTTAGGCTTTACCAATCAGCAAGTCTGTGGTGAGCTTTGTCGCCGCTGGCAGTTTTCGGAAGAACTAATTGAAACTATCATTCAATCTGCTGAACCACTCACTCATTCAGATATCTCTCGTTCAGCTTGTACTATTTTAGTCGCTAAATATATTAGTGAATCTAATCACACAGAGCATACTAAACAAGAAATACGTGATAACTTCCCCACCCAAGCTTGGATTGAGATCGGTTTTGAAGAACAAGATATCGAAGAATATATGCTTGAAATGCTGGCGCTTGATACCGGCATAGAAGGCTTGCTTGATTAAGCTAAAATTAACTCAATTCATTAAAATAACTCAACTGTAGATTTCAACCTTATGTATTCACTTATTGGTGGCCTGCTTGGCTATTTTCTCCTACACAGCTTCTGGGCTGCACTTTTAGGCTACTTCATCGGTAGCAGTCTTGATCGTGCTCAATCTTATGGCCTTGGGGGTATTAATCCCCTTAGTAACTCACAACGAAAGAAAGTATTTTTAGAAACAACCTTTACCTTAATGGGTAAGCTCGCTAAGGCGGATGGTCACATTTCTAAAAATGAAGTTAACCACGTTGAACAGTTTATTAAAAAGATGGGCATGTCGAGTGAACATCGAGGTTTAGCCATTACCCAATTTAAACTAGGCAGTGAAGCTAACTTCGATATTGAGGCGACGCTAGATGAGTTTATGACTCATTGTGGCAATACMTCTAACCTTCGCCAAGTACTATTGATGTATCTCATCGTCATGGCCTTAGCTGATGGCAAACTAGATTCTGCTGAACAATCGTTACTTGAAAAAATAGCCGCCCGCCTCAATTACAGTGCTGCTGAATTTCGTCAATTACTTGATATGGTGCTCAATCAGTCTCACTTTTCTCAAGGCCAGACTCATTCCGCTTCTGCACTTGATGATGCTTATAAAGCCCTTGGTGTCACAGCCCAACAATCTGATCAGGAGATAAAACGTGCTTACCGTAAGTTAATCAGCCAATATCACCCTGATAAACTGATAGGCCAAGGTTTACCTGAAGATATGATTGCCGTAGCAACAGAACAAGCAAAAGATATTCAAGTCGCTTATGACTTGATTAAGAAGCAACGCGCGAACTAGAATAGTTACTTTTAGAAGAGGTCCACGTCCATCTCATCGGTGTTGGCTCCCTCACCAGATGAGGGAGTATCTTCTTCATCTGATGAATTAAACTGTTTCGACATCATAAGCAATAATGTCGCAGTTTGTGAAACATCACCGCTATCAGACATATTCTGTTGAGCAGAAGAGGCTAACTGATTTGCAGCTTGGTTAATTTCACCAATATTAGTATTAATCTTTTGGGCAGCCATACTTTGCTCGGCTGCCGCTTTACTCATATTGCTATTTAAAGTAGCTATACTCGCCACTGAGCCAGTAATAAGATTAATTGATTCACCAGCTTGCTTCGCCTGTTCAACACTTTTTGTTGCTTGTTGTTGGCTCTCATTCATTACTCGTACAGCATGACCAGTACCTTCTTGTAATGCAATAATGGTATTTTTTATTTCTTGTGTTGAGCTTGTTGTTCTTTTTGAAAGTGTTCTCACTTCATCCGCCACTACTGCAAAACCTCTGCCAGCATCACCCGCCCTAGCAGCTTCGATAGCGGCATTTAAAGCCAGTAAATTAGTTTGTTCGGCAATGCCGTTAATCATTGCAACAATTGAATCAATATTTTTACTATAGTCGTCTATTTGTTGAACCGACTTTACTGCTTGCTCTACATTAATAGCCAATTTCTGGATCGAAACAATAACATCTTCAACCTCTTTATTACCACTAGTTGCTGCTCTATCAGCCTCATTAGCTTTACTTGATGCATCACTTGCATCTTGAGCCACAAGGTCAATTGAAGAGGTAATAGATTCAATTGATGTCGCAATACTTTCAATTTTATTTACCTGAAAGTGTAGTGCCTCTGTGGTTTCATTTTTAGCAGTTTGACTGCTTTTAGCTGTTTCAGTTAAGTGGGAGGCTAGATCACTGACATCTTTTAACATCACTTGTAGTTTATCCATTAATTGGTTAAACCATATTGCAATCTCTGTCATTTCATCATGACCGACTACTTCAAGTCGATCTGTAATATTAGCTTTTCCTGTAGAAAACCCTTCTAATGTAGTGCTCACTCGGGACATAGATTGTGTAATATTTCGAGATAATAAATAAAGTAATGGTACCGTCAATAGAATGAGAAAAAGCGTCATTCCATAATAAATTAACTCTATTTTTCCAATATGGGAAGACAGCTTATTTTCTTGTATTAATCTGTCCTGAAAAACATGTTGTTCTAATTTAATCAGTTCTGGAGCAATCAAGTCTACCGCTGATTGGAAAAGTCGAATTAGCTTATTAATATCTTTCGTTTCATTTGATACAACCGAAAACCGATATACATAATCATTCATCAAGAAATTAATCTGATTCTTTGAGAATAAAGGCAGTGATGATTGTTTCAATAATAACTTGAATTGCTTATATTCTTGGTTCAACTTTACAATATATTGTTGTGCCTCATGTCTAATAAAGTCCTTCTCATGCTGGCGTATTTTTAGCATTGAGATCGTCAAGACGTTCTCACTATATTCATCTAAGACTTCTTCTACTTGCCGAACTGAACTCCGCAGGTCACCTAATAAACCTTGCTTATAATTTAGGCCTATTTTCTCCTTTTTCTGAACAACATTTTGAAAAAGGGTATTGTATGCACTCAATTTTACTTGCACATTTTTAACTATTTCATTTAATTTA
Organism: Gammaproteobacteria bacterium; assembly: GCA_002402245.1. Taxonomy (GTDB): domain Bacteria; phylum Pseudomonadota; class Gammaproteobacteria; order Nitrosococcales; family Methylophagaceae. The sequence goes on from NVVP01000006.1 coordinate 9,289, forward strand.
GTATCATCTGATGAGAGTCGGTCTAACCGTATTAACTCTTCATCTAAGGAGTAGAGCTCTTTACTATGTTCAATGATATAGCTCATATTAAGCTTTAGTAAAAAGTCTTTTTCATTCTGGCGAGCCTCAAGTACCCTCGAGTTTATTGTCTCAACAGATGACTTAATTGACTCTGATTTTTTTAAAATATCTGAGTAGCCAGAAGACAATAACTGAATATAAGTAAATGTAGCAGCCATAGCAATAAGTGATACAACAAACAGCGCTGCTATAACAAATAATTTATGACTTATTTTGAGATTGCCTAACAATTTCATAACCTTCCCTGTTCTGAACAATTATATATCTATAATTATTACTGTTATGACTTAAGTTAAAGATTACGCCTAGTAAAGTATCGGAGTCAATACAATTCATACTTGTAATTGAAGGTGGAGGAGGGGGGCTTACTTTGACTGCTTTCTTATTTTCATCGCATGAAGCACGTGCAACAAAATAATAAAGGGTAAGGTAAAGCCTATCAAGGCATGTAAATTAGCAAAGACATCTCGCACATCTTCATTAGCTAAATAATAAAGAAAATAAGCTGAAATAATCTGAAAACTAATAGCCGATACCAGAATGATACCTATCGTTCTTATTTTCTTTAATTTCCATGTGATGGGTACATGGGAGGCCATTACAAAACCAAAAAAGAACATCACTAGAAAAGCAGATGCACCATGAATCATTAAAATAGGAAACTGCCAAGGATGTTTTTCAGGGCCAAAATCACCCTCCACTATAAACCAGCGGCTCAATGCAAAAAAGGTACTTCCCGTTAGCCAACTGCTAGCAAATAAAGCGTATAAACCTCGACGGTATAGAGTTGGAAATTTTGCTTTTATCATTTATACATTCATATTAAGACCTCGCCTTTACTATTAAGGCGAAGTGATGTTGCTCTGAAATTAGAAAGCACGGCGTCACTTTCTTTATATAAAAAGGCGACCTTGGTCAATGCATCGGCCAGCATACAGGAATTGGAAAATACCGATACACTTATATTTTCATCAGCCTTTTCTTTAGTTAGCGCATTAATAATGGCAATATTACCTTCTAAAAAGTAATGGCCACTGGTTGCAATCGAGGCTGCCTGCATTGCAATATCAACTGTTTGGCCTGTTGTAGAATTAGGTACTCGAATAGATACCTGTTCATTGTGCCAGTGTGACATGCTTAAATCCCCACCTGCATTGACTATCACTTTACAGTCCTCATCAACAGCAGAAACGGCCTGATCTACGGCATAACCTTTGGCAATACCGCCTAAATCAATTATTAAAGGCCGTTCAAAAAAAAGGTGGTTATCAACTAATATAATATCCTGCCAGCTAGCTTTAGCTTCGTAGGCATAATGATATTCGGGCAGGAGGTTTGCTGAGATAAGCTCGGGGGCAATCGTAATATCGAATACACCGGCTGTTAAGCGACTTAGCTCTATGGCTTGTTTAATCACCGTAGCCATATCATCAGATATAAGCATAGGCTGCTTATATGCATGTCGGTTAATTTTACTGAGTTCGCTATCTTGATTATGAAAGCTCATTAAGCTTTCTATCTGTTCAATTTGCTTAAAGGCTGCATTACTTTGTGTGATAAGCGATTTATCACTGACCGTATCCTGTACTGATACTTCAACAAACGTGCCTAATAAAGGTTTCGCACGATGTAAATTATTCGACATTATTTATAGCTTAGCTGAGATGCTGTAATACAAGATTCCAGGTATGGCTTAAGCGATTAATACCGTCAGTAATATGTCGGCAAGATAGGGTCGCACCTGAAATATTCTTGATTTGTTTGTCGAGTTTTAGATGTTCTGTATAGTTTTTACCATGAAACTGCATCCGCCATTTTGGATTATTCACTTCAAACCCATAGGTCTCACGATAGGTCATGATCTCAAAACCTTTTACTGTTCCATCAGCATTATAGGCAAANGCCATGTCGATGTTTTCATGTTTGCCAATAATTTGGTCCACAATAAACCAGCCACCGCCTTCTACTTTCCATACCTGCATTTTGGGGTTTCTAACCCGAATATCTGAAGCGGATTGAATTGACTTTACCTGTTCGTCCGTCAACACTAAAGGAATTCTCGACATAGCCTTATCTTGCCAGAGCAATTGTTTTGCCTGTTCAATACTAAGATATGTCTTTGCATTAACAACATAGGTCGGGAGTAATACTCCCGCCGTTGTTATCCCTAAAAGCTGCGTAAACTTACGTCGATTAATCATTAATTCAACCCGCTACATCTATTTTTCTATTTACTGAAATTCATAACCAAATGTTAAACCAACATGGTATTTTTCATGTTCATCGTAGTTTTTGCCGTTCTTTTTATAACCACCGCCACCATTAACCTGGAATAACACACCGGCTGTTGCCCACCACGTTTTCTCAGCATAGTGAATGGTTGGACCAAAGTAATCACCACGTTGGTATTGGTCACCTAAGCTAAAGTCAGTTAAATCAAAGCTAGAAGGTTTAACTCCTTCTTCAAACTCACCATTTTCTTCAACACTTAAGTAATCAGATTGATGTCTGTATTCAAGACCTGCAAACCATTTTGGTTTGAAACGGYAAGAAACACCCGCAGCAAATTCTAATGAAATTTCTTCTTCTAAAACATCAGGTGATTTACGGCGTTCAAATTCAACTTTAGGGTTAATAACAAATACTAATGTATCGTCCATAAAGTTCTTTTGGAAAAATAATGTGGTAGTAAATGACTCTTGATCTATATCAGCACCATCTAAACGGTATTTATCACGATTTTCATAGCCTAAGCCAACAGAGAATCCCATGAAATCTTTATACGGGCTTAATACATTATATTTTAATGCAACTTCAAAACCACCATATTGAGTATCATTAAAGCTGCCGCCCTCTCCACCTTGAGTTGAATACATCGGGTCATTATCAGGGTCGGTAATTTTATAGCTATGATCAAAAATCATTATTTCAGCACCGATAGTTAATTTATCGGTAATACCATATTCAATTTCAGGTCGAATATCATGAAATCTATATTCTTCTGCGCCTGCTTTACCAATACGGCTAATATCACTTAATTTAACTTCTACACTACCTTGTGGGCGTGTATCCGTTCCTTTAGCGTAAATCCATAAGTTTTCTTCTGCTTGCGTTAATGGGCTTGCAAGAAGCAGCGCACCGGCAGTCACGGCAACAAGATGTTTATAATCCATATTATTTTCAATCCTAGAATATGAGGTTAATGAGAGATATCACGTTAAGTTAGCATAACTTTACAGTGCGTATTTTAACTCTAATTGCAAATCATTATCAATAATAACTAGATTATTATTCGTTGTTCACTATACTTGACTACTTTCTACTCACATTAAACCTATCCTCTTGAAAAATTTATTGTTCTTTATCTGTATCTTCATTAGTAGCCCGTTAATTGCTGAATCTAATGACACCCCGATTGAAATTGAGTCATTAACCGTGAGTTCTCCTCGTCTGAAAAGCGCTACTCTACTGTCAGCCAATACACTTCACACTATTGATTCTATTGAACTTGACAAGAAAATACCGCGTAGTCTTCCAGAGGCTTTAGCCCATACTCCAGGCGTCATGGTACAAAAAACAGCTAATGGTCAAGGTTCACCTTTTATTCGTGGTTTTACCGGTTACCGTACCTTGGCTCTTATTGATGGAGTTCGCTATAACAACTCTGTTTACCGTGATGGGCCTAATGAATATTTTTCGTTGATTGATGTCAGTACTCTTAACGCCATCGAGCTACTTAGCGGCCCGGCCTCAGCCATTTATGGTAGTGATGCCATTGGCGGCACCATTAATTTACAAACTAAATCGGCCACATTCTTTGATGAAAAATTCGACCAGTTTTTTATTCATGGTTCTGAATCTCTGCGTTATGCCACTGCTGAACATAGTCTGGTCAGCCGAACCGAGTTAGCGCTAGGTCAAGGCCAACACTGGGGATTAGTTGGCGGCTTTACTCGCAAAAACTTTGGTGATGTAGATGCTGCTGAATTGGGCCGTTTAGAACATACTGGCTACAATGAATATGCGTTTGATATACGTTTTGACCTCGCTATTTCTGAGCAGTGGGATTTAACTCTAGTCCATCAAAATCTAAAACAAGATGATGTCTGGCGTACTCACTCGACCATTTACTCAAAATCATTTGCTTCAACTACGGTGGGTACTGATTTACAACGATTAAAAGATCAGCAGCGCCAATTAAGTTATTTTAAATTAACAGGCTACGAGTTAAATTCAATCATTGAACAGGCAACATTGACCTTATCTGAGCAGCAGTGGCAAGAAAATGGTGACAGAATCAAGTCTAACGGTAAGCGAATCGATGATTTTTTTGATTCCACTATGTGGGGTATTGATCTACAACTTGAAAGTAATATTAATGATATTGCCTTAACCTATGGCTTTGATTATTACCTTGATAATGTTGATAGTGGCCGTACCGATTATTTAGCCGATGGATCTATCGATCAAGTAAGGATTCAAGGCCCCGTCGGTGATGATGCCACATACGGTATTTTTGGTAGTTATATTCAAGCTAAGCTCGAGCTAAGTAATAGACTAAGCCTTAACCTCAGTTCCCGCTATAGTTATGTTGATGCTCAAATTGGTCAGTTTGAAGATCCAGATACTAATTTAGCCGCTTCTTATCAACAAGACTGGGATAATATTTCTAGTTCGGTTAAGGCTAGCTACAAGCTTAGTGATGATGGTTCTAAATCTATTTGGTTAGGTATTAGTCAATCATTTCGGGCGCCTAATCTTGCCGATCTAAGTCGTTTTGGTAAAAGCCGTTCCAATGAAACAGAGGTAGCCGCTACCGGCTTATCACCTGAAAAATTTTTAAGCTATGAGACCGGATTCAAAGTTAATCATTCTAAGTGGCAATTACAAGGTAGCTATTACTACACTAAAATTGAAGACTTTATAGCTAGTACGCCAACCGGAAATATTGTGGGTGGTTTAATTGAGGTTAGCAAACAAAATAGCGCTGATGGTTATATGCATGGTATTGAATTAGCTCTTAATTACCAGTGGAATAAAAATCTATCGAGCCATGCTGATATTACTTGGTTAGAGGGCCGTCTCACTGGTGTCAGCAGCACCAATTCAATTAGCCAAACCACAGAAGCATTTAGTCGAATCATGCCTGTCACCGCCCATTTTGGCCTTGAATGGAAAAGTGATGATAAAAATAAATGGTTAGGTACTGACATCACCTTAGCCGCTAAAGCCGATACGCTTAGTGAGGGGGATAAAAATGATACTCAACGTATTCCTCTCGGGGGCACACCGTCATATCAATTAGTTAATGTTTATAGCGGCTGGCAAGCTAACGCGCAGTTATTACTCACTTTACAGTTAAATAATGTATTTGATCAAGCTTACCGTAATCATGGTTCAGGCTCTAATGAGCCTGGGCGGAATGTTATTGTCGGAATGAAAGCAAGCTTCTAAAGCTTAGACTTGCTTTTAGCCACTTTATTTTTTGCCAAATAAGGCAATAAGAATAAGTACATTCCAGTTATCCATAAGAATAATAAGATAATGGCCGCCGGTAAAAATAAACCTAGTTTGGCAAAATCATGAAAAAAGCTACCATCATGCAGGCTTTCAATAAAGTCAGAGCGGCGATAAGCTACATGCAAAATCTCACCAGATGCATAATCTAACTGAATTTCCCACTGATTGTTTGCTTGAATTTTAATCACACCTTTATTGGGTCTTACATCCAAACGCTTGATATCCTGCCAACTACTAATCCCCGCCTCTTCAACGGTTTTAGCCACGGCTAATATTTGTTCAAACTGGAGTTCTGATGTTCGAGATTGCGTTTTAATAGTGGGAGGCTGAACCCATTCAAACTCTTTTTTAAGTAATAGCAATACGCCGCTGATAAGCACGACTAAGATCGGCAGAGCACAAATTACTGCTCCCCAATAGTGTATTTTTCGATTAACTCTATTCCACTTTATCTTCATATCTGATGTTCAACAACGGTTAACTCTGGGCTAGAAACAGTGAGATAAACTAACATCTGCTCAATTAAAACACCATATTTTAAATAGTGAATAATAAACATCTTTAATAATTAATTAGGGGATAGGTTTACTGAGTTTCTACACGAAGTCAGAGTTTTAGCGGAGAGAGGATGGAATAAGTTAAGTCGCTAGCAAGGTATTTTTTCTACCGCTGAAAAGTACTTTTGCTTTAATCGTAGACCGGGCAAGCCAGCCCATTTGTTCAGAAGAAAGGCTTTGTTCATTTTCGCCTGTTAATAAAAACCGACCAGATTCACCAATGTGTTTCACACGCTTAATTATCCGGCCATAGACAGGATGCTGGACAACAACAATATCGCCTTCACTCAGGGTGATATAGAAGCGAGAGGCGACTACAAAGTCACCTCCCGACAATCTAGGAGACATGCTTTCACCCTGTATTTTAAAAACAGAGATCATCTAGCCATTAACCTAATTTAGGGTATACAACTAATTGTGCAGGTGGGTATGGGCAGGTAGCTGTTACCGTCTCAACACCTTTTGTTTGCCAAAATGCTTCTGCAAATTGATTAACTAGTTTTAATAGCTCAGGGCCATTATCTTGGTCAATCGTTTGACGACATTTAGACCCTTGTAACATGATGCTATGAACTAATTCATTAACACCTGAAACTTGGTCAAATTGAGCTTGTTTGAAGTAATCACCCCAAATAATTCTTACTTCAGCTTTCACCTTTTCAGCATGCTCTTCTTTTTGACTCACTAAACGAGATAAACGTGCTTGGTCAGCAATCGTTAATGTCTCTTTTTCAGCCAACTCATTAATCAAGTCAAGCATTCTAATGACTGTTAATGCGGCAATTTGTGATGTACTTGGGTCGTAGATTCCACATGGCACATCGCAATGTGCAGAGGCAGTTCTAAAACCATATAATTTATCTAAACCACTTAATATTTTATGAATCATTGTTTACTCTCCTTTATTGATTTTATTTTCTGATTGAATCTTCAATAATTTATTTACTGCGATTGCAGCAACAATACCACCTGCGACTAATAAGCTGGCATGAATAAATCCACTTGAAGCATGACTGTGGTCATGGCCGACATGCGCCATCGCAACAGATGTAAAAAGAAACGTAGTCAAACCGCTGATAGCTATAAAAAGATTTTTCAAGATATTCTCCCGTTTAAATTAATGAGTACCTCATCAATTGTTCCTTGACGCCGGTAATGAGAATTATTATTATTAAGATTCGTAACGATGTCAAGATGATTCTTTTTTACTTAAGCTAATTTTCTTGCTCCCCCACAATTTTAAGGTATGAAAAATGAGTATTAACGCAGCAATAATCTATGGAACAGAAACCGGTAATACTGAATATATCGCTGATCTGATGAAGAAAGAATGGAATGAAGATATTGATGTTCATAACGTACTTAATATGGACCTAGCGATTTTCGAACAATATGAATTATTAATTCTTGGTATTCCATCATGGTATGACGGCCAACTCCAAGATGACTGGGATGAAATTTTTGAGGATTTAGAAACACTTAATTTTAAGGATAAGATTATCGCTATTTATGGCCTCGGTGACCAACAGGATTGGGGGCTTTATTTTGTTGATGCGCTAGGTGCACTTGCCAGAAAACTACTCAGCCAAGGTGCTATTTTAATCGGTGAATGGCCAATAGAAGGTTATCAATTTGTTGAATCATTAGGTATTAATGATGCAGGTAACTTTTATGGCTTAGCACTTGATGAGGATTGGCAATCTGAATTATCAGAGGAGCGAATAAAAACATGGCTTACACAAGTAAAAACCGAATTTGGCCATTTACAACAGCTTAAAGTGGCTTAAGGCTTAAATACACTTCATCGTGGAGATTATGGATGGAACCGTCTACTACTAAATTAAACCTTCAACTCACAAGCGCGCAAACGCATGCTGATGACACTATTAATCTATTTAATGATATGCAGTGGAAGCACGAGACGATAATGGGTAATTACGCATTTAAACGTAATCAAGGCCTGATAAGTGTTACTCACTATAAAGCGGCATTAAAAATAGCTAAACACTTATTTTCTCAATACGAAGATCAGCTGCCTCCGCCCGATAGCCTTGTGCCTATTCTAGTCATTTCTTACCTGAACCTTGCTGATTTTTGGGCTCAACAGGGGAAAAATAATCAGCAAAAAAACTGTCTAATCCATGCCTTTGATTATTTAATTTGCAAATTAAACAATCTTAAATCAGCTGACCATCTGCATAATCATATCTGTAGTGGCATTGACAAGATATATCCAGAACTTATGCTTTGCCTGCAAGATTGTCAACGATTAGACATTTTAGAGGAAAAAAAAGCAATGCTCGCTAGCTTGCAGCGAGGCCGGATTATTTAAGAAAATATGGTGCGCCTGACAGGACTTGAACCTGTGGCCCCCAGTTTCGGAAACTGGTACTCTATCCAGCTGAGCTACAGGCGCAACGAACTCGGTATTATACCTGATAATATGCTTCTAACCATGCATAATATTTACTCGTAAGCTTTCAATACCGTCGCGAGCAACGGCCACTGTTTATCCCAACCTAACATCGGAGTTTGTCGAAAGCCCGTACGCACAAATTGCTGCATATGCCCTTCAATTACCGTTAATAACAAGTTGGCAGTTTCATTAACTGGTCGGCCGCCCGCTTCTGTTAAGGTTAATTCTCTTTCACGTAATATTTGGCGGAATTGTGTTTCTAAACGCTCGAAGAATTGATTAACACGTTGACGTAATCGTTCCGTTTCACCTGTAAGTGCAGTACCAATAAGCACACTACAAATGCCCGGGTTTTTAGCACTGAAACCTAATAATAAGGTGCTTATTTTTTCACAGCGTAATACGGCATTTTTTTCATTTTCTAAAATCTTGGTAATCAGACCAAAAATGGCATCTTCAGCAAACTCAATCAAGCCTTCAAACATTCTCGCTTTACTAGGAAAATGTCGATATAAGGCTGCTTCAGAAACACCCAAGCCTTTAGCCAACTGAGCAGTAGTAATACGCTCCCCAGGATGAGCTTCTAGCTCCTGTGCTAATGCTTCAAGAATCGCTTGTTTGCGTGATACTTTGACTTCTGCCCGTGTTGGTTTTACTTGCTCGCTCATTGTCCGCCTCCTCGAATCAAGGTGCCGACACCTTCATCTGTAAACATTTCTAGTAATAATGCATGTTGCACTCGACCATCAATAATATGTGCAGTCGTAACACCTGCCTGAACCGCATCAAGTGCACAGCCAATTTTAGGCAACATACCACCATAAATCACACCATCATCTATCAAATCATTAACTTGTTTGGCATTAAGGCCGGTTAATAGTGAGCCATCACTATCTAATAAACCCTCAGTATTAGTTAATAGTATCAACTTTTCAGCTTGCAATACTTCAGCTAATTTTCCTGCAACAAGATCCGCATTGATATTATAGGATTCTCCTTCATCCCCTACACCTATTGGTGCAATAACTGGAATGAAATCACTTTTAATCAACATATCAATCACACTAGTATCAATACTCTTAACTTCGCCCACATGGCCCAAATCAATTAATTCAGAGACATTGACCGCAGGGTCATCACTCTCTTGGCTAACATTCAACTTTTCAGCAGAAATAAAGTGGCCATCTTTCCCGGTTAAGCCAACGGCTCGGCCGCCATGGGCGTTAATCAAGCTCACAATGCTTTTATTAACTTGGCCGCCTAATACCATCTCAACCACATCCATGGTTTCACTATCCGTTACTCGCATGCCACCGATAAACTTACTTTCTTTACCAATTTTAGCCAGTAAGTCACCAATTTGTGGCCCACCACCATGCACAATAATGGGGTTAATACCCACTGCTTTTAGTAATACTACATCACGAGCAAAGCTGTTTTTTAATGCTTCATCAACCATGGCATTACCACCATATTTGATGACTAGTGTTTTACCTTTAAATCGCTGTATATAAGGCAATGCTTCTGTGAGTACTTGGGTTACATTGGCAGTACTTTTTTTATCTAAACTCATTGATTCTCTTTCTTTAAAACAATAATGTTAATGTAGGTTTAATCCGGAGCAACTGCTCCTTAAATAATTGTTGAATATTGTGTAGTTCTTGTTCAGAATCAGCCTCAAAGCGTAGTGTAAGCCCCGGTATAGTGTTCGATGCTCTCACCAATCCCCAACCATGTAAGTAATCAGCTCTTAAACCATCTATAGTGCTTAGTTCAGCACCATCAAAACGACCTTCCGCGGCCACACGTCGCATARACTGTTTACTTTCACCTTCTGGCAAGCTCACTCTTATTTCGGGTGTACTCACATACGACGGTAATGAATCAAATAATTCCTGTGCTGTTCTTTGCAGTAAATCACCTGACAGTAATTCTAGTAATCGGCTAGCAGCATAGGTCCCATCATCAAAACCATACCAACGTTCTTTAAAGAAAATATGACCGCTGAACTCACCTGCTAACTGAATATCCAGCTCTTTCATTCTATTTTTGATCAATGAATGGCCCGATTTCCACATAACAGGTTCACCGCCTGCATCGGCAATCTCTTCACCTAATAAGCTACTACTTTTCACGTCATACATAATAACGGAGCCAGGTAGACGTGATAATACATCCTTAGCAAACAGCATCATTAATTTATCAGGCCAAACAGGTTTACCTTGCGAATCAACAACCCCTAAGCGGTCACCATCACCATCAAATGCAAAACCAAGCTCAGCCCCATGCTTTTTAACGGCTTCGGATAAGTCATATAGATTTTCTGGCTGACTCGGATCAGGATGATGATTCGGGAAATTACCATCGACCTCACAAAACAGCTCAATAACTTCACAGCCCAATGCTTTAAATAAAGCGGGAGCGACCACTCCGGCAATACCATTACCACAATCAATTACTATTTTGATTGGACGAGAAATAGTAATATCACTGACTATTCGTTCTATATACTCATCAATAATGCTTAATTCTGCAACCGATCCTTGGCCAGTTTTCAAATTATTAGTTTCAATTCGTCGGTGAAGTGCTTGCAGAGAGTCTTCTGCTAATGTGTTACCCGCTAATACAACTTTAAGACCATTATATTCAGCTGGGTTATGGCTTCCAGTCACCATTACACCAGAATAAGTTTGCTGTTGTTCACAAGCAAAATACACTACTGGTGTAGGTACTTCACCTAAGTTAGTAACATTACAGCCACTCGCTACAATTCCTTCAATAAGCGCATTGGTTAAGCTTTCACTCGATAAACGCCCATCTCGACCGACCATTAATTGATTCACATTCTTATCGATTGCTTCACTACCAATAGCATGACCGATGCTTTTAACGCTCTCTTCGGTCAAGTTTTCTCCCACAATCCCCCTAATATCATAAGCTCTAAAAATAACAGGATCGATATTCGCAGCGACGTCTAACAATTCCGGGGATGACGTCTTAGAAAGGTTAAATTTAATACCTTCAGAAACAGTTTCCTTTTCTACTGGTATATCTAAAGCAGGTGTATCATTTTGTTCGGGTAATTCCAGATCATCCAGCTCAACAGTTTCTAACTCTGGATATTCAGGCCCATTCATTTCAACGGCTTCCACCACTTTTTTATCTAGGCTTTCAGCTGTTGCACCTTTTTTAGCATTACTCGTAAACTGTTTTCGAGCCAATATAGCAATATCGTTAACTAAGGTTTTTAATACAGGAAATGCCATATGATAATGTCGTTTCAATGACCCATTTTGGAAGTCTTTCAACTCTTGTTTTAATGTAGCCACATCACGTTTAAGCAAATAAGCTTTAAAGGCGTCTTTCAGCCACCACATCAATACTACCAGTAATACTACAATCCCCAATACGACCAGAGATGATGTGACTGCAACGGTATTTTTTTCAGGCCAATATGCTAAACGCCAATGGGTATTTTCTAGGCCTAAAACAAAGCGGGCATTGCCTTGTTTTTGATTTGCATCACCTTGTTTATCTAATACGGTAACTTTAGTTTTTCCCTGATGTAATTCAATATAGCCCTTAAAGCCAGCTGTTTTTGATAAAACACCCGTCAGTGCAGTAGGTTTCAGAGTAACTAACAATACTCCTACTACTTGGTCAGCATTATTTTTAATGCTATGAGCTAATAATAAATGCGCTTTTTCTGTGCCATTACCAATTAAAGCAATAGGGGCGACGTCCTTTTGTTTCGCTTGACGCAAGCTATGCAATGCAGCAAATGTAATGGGGATACAGGCCTTCGGATCAACATCATCAAGTGCAACATCAATCATGCACACTTGTTCAACATGAGGGAATAAAGTACTTAAATACTGCTGCTGCTTATTAATCTCATCCTGGTCATTATTTATCACTAAAGAAACAATATCAGGACTCGTGGCTATTGCCTCAAGCTGCACAAACAGATTATCTATACGAGAAGCCGCCAGCAGATTCAACATCACTGCTGTTTGCTGCTGATTTGTCTGCAGCTGAGTTTCAAAGTGTTGTTGAACCCCTTGCTGCTGCCATAAGAATCCAGCAATAATAGCTAAGCTACTTATGCTAATTGTTATTAATCCAACAGCTTTATTACCTAACAAAGCAATCTGTTTAGCTAACTTCTCCATAGCGATCCCTTAAAATGAAATACCCACTCTATTAACTTCTACCTGTATGGCCAAAGCCACCCGAACCACGTTCTGATGCAGAAAACTCTTCTACCTGTTCAAATCCTACTTGGGCCACGGGTATAAAGACCATTTGTGCAATTCGCTCACCAATCACAATTTCAAATGCAGTATCACCTCGGTTCCAGCATGATACAAATATCTGACCTTGGTAATCACTATCAATCAGTCCCACTAAATTACCTAAAACGATACCGTGTTTATGGCCTAAGCCAGAACGAGGTAATAACACGGCAGCTAATGATGGGTCATCAATATGTATAGCTAAGCCGGTAGGAATTAAAATCGTTTCACCAGGATTTATTATTTTATTTTCATCTAAGCAAGCACGTAAATCTAAACCCGCTGATCCCGGTGTCGCATAATCAGGTAGGTTGATTGTATCGCCTAGTCTAGGGTCAAGAAGTTTAAGTTGAATCTTTTGCATTATATTGCTCAATAATTAAAGTCATTAAATCTCGGGCTAACGGTAGTTTCGGTGCTAAAGGCAACTGCTGCGACCCTGTTTTCCAAAACACCTGCAAGGCATTATTATCGACCGCAAAGCCAAGTCCTTCACCTACATGATTAGCCGCAATCATATCTAGTTTTTTCCGTGCTAATTTATCCTCAGCATAGCCAGCAACATTATCCGTTTCAGCAGCAAATCCTACAACAAAAGGCTTATCTTTTCGCCCCGCTACCTCAGCCACAATATCGACTGTTGGCACTAATTGAAGTGATAAATTATCGTGCTGTGTTTTCTTTATTTTATGTGTTTCTTGTTGTGCCGGAGTGAAATCTGCCACCGCTGCACAGGCAATGAATAAGTCACATGTTGCTATCCTATTCATCACTGACTCATGCATCTGYTGAGCCGATTCCACATTAATTCGTTTAACTCCCGTGGGCGTTGGTAAGCTAACTGGACCAGAAATCAATATAACCTCAGCTCCTGCCTCAACTGCTGCTTGCGCCACTGAGAAGCCCATTTTCCCTGAACTTCTATTAGCAATAAACCGAACAGGATCAATTGCTTCATAGGTTGGCCCTGCAGTAATWAMWACYTKCTTWCCYTTTAAYKKYRSMKKWRMMWSMAKMTSYWWTWMYWYAMWKRMWAYAWYRNCNTCNGGTTCTRMYAWTCKTCCTTCWCCWWSYWCACCACAGGCTTGTAGTCCGCTAGCGGGCCCTAAGATATAAACACCTCGTAATTGTAATGTATTTATATTGTCTTGTGTTGCTAGACTCTGCCACATCTTATTATTCATGGCTGGAGCGAGTGCTAATGGTGCTTCACTGGCTAAGCACAATGCTGTTAATAAATCATCAGATCGGCCTTGCGTTAAACGGGCAACAGTATTGGCACTGGCCGGTGCAATCAGGATCCAGTCTGCCCAGCGAGCCAAAGCAATATGTCCCATTGCCGCTTCTTGCGTTTCATCCAATAAATCTGTCGCCACAGGATAGCCACTTAAAGCTTGGAATGTTAACGGCGTAATAAATTCACACGCCGCCTTGGTCATCACTACGCGAACCTCTGCGCCAGCATCTTGTAAGCGGCGTACTAAATCAGCAGCTTTATAAGCGGCGATACTACCTGTTACCCCGACAACAATCTGTTTTCCCAATAAGGTCGAATCATCCATTAACTGATTCCTTCACCAAATCTCGTAAGCTTAGCTTGGCTAAGGTCTTTTCCTGTTCTTGATCTAGTCGTTCCATGAGTTGGCTTACACTTCCACCAGCACGACTGCGAGGCAAGCGATGCTCAGCTTCTTCAGCCTGTGACAAACAATCTATTATCTGTTTTACTTCAATTTCAGAACTATCACTGGCAGGCACATAGCGAGCTTCATCCCCAGCTAACAATGCGATTAAACCACCTTGTTCTAATATATCTAATATATTTTGCAATATATCAGCCGATAAACCTGTTTTCTGTTCTAGCAGCTGAAAGCTCTCTGCTTGCTGTTTGGCATAAAAGGGTTTTGCGATCAGACTCATAATCCAAAGACCTTCTTGCTGACGTAGTCTTGGACTTAATACTATCGTCTTGCCGCCTAATCGAACCAATGAAGGATGTTGCAAATAAAAAGCGACTTGTGACCCTGTCAATAAAATAAGCCAGCCTAAGTAAAGCCAAATCATAAAGAAGAATAAAATGGCAAAACTAGAATAAATCGCAGTGTAGTTTGTCGATGACGCTACAAATGAAGCAAATATTTTACCCACTGACACCCACAAGAATCCTGCCACTACAGCGCCAATAAAAGCCGCTTTAACTTCAACTCGAGTATTAGGGATAAACATATACAAGAATGTAAATGCCAAAATAATCATTAGATAAGGTATTAATTTAGTGGCAAATAACAATACCGAGCCAAAAGGTTCTATTGCTTGCATGCTTTGCACAACTTCATTATTCATAACCGTGGCCGCAAGTCCCATTGCCGTCACCACTAGAATAGGGCCAATCATCACTACACTTAAATAATCGGTAAAACGTCTTGCCAAAGTACGTGGCCGTTTCACTCGCCATACAAAATTAAAGGCATTCTCAATTTTTTGAATCAAGGCAATAATGGTATAAAACAACATCGCTACGCCCAATGAACCAAGCACGCCCACTTTTACATTCTGTACAAAACCAATAATATTATGGCTTATTTCAGCCCCTTGAGGGCCTAACGGTTCTAACACACTTAATAAAAAGGGTTCAATTTGATTGTGAACCCCAAAGGCTTTGAGTACAGAAAAAGCGACGGCAATAAGTGGCACTAATGATAATAAGGTGGTGAATACTAAACTCATTGCACGTAAATTTAGCTCACCTTTGGCTAATTCACGTACTACGATAAAACTAACCCGCACAGTATTAATCAACCATCGCCATAGCAGGTGAGATTGCTCCGAAAATTCCTGCCATAAGGTAATGGTAAAAAACGTTTTTAACATTGCGACTAAATTATTCATCTTTGCCCTAAATTCATTACATTGTTTCTATACTGGATTATCAATATCAATAAATTGATACTGTAAATCAAATTTCTCAGCTAAAYGTGCGCCTAATGCCTTCACCCCGTATCGTTCAGTGGCATGATGGCCTGCAGCAAAATAGTTAATGCCTAGCTCGCGGGCAAGATGCACTGTTCTCTCTGATATTTCACCACTGACAAAGGCATCTAATCCCAAATCAGCAGCTTGCTCAATATAGTCTTGCGCGGCACCACTACACCAAGCAATGGTGCTCATTGGMCGATCATGGCCCTGAATAACCACTGGCTCCCGACCTAATGTTTGTCGTAATTGCGTGGTAAATTCTGTCACCGTCTTAAGTTCAGAAAAACAGCCACAAAAGCCAAGCGCAGGTTCACCTGTTCCAGCCATTCTTCCATCCACCTCAATATTTAATAATTTAGCGAGTTGAGCATTATTACCTAAAACAGGATGAGCATCTAACGGTAAGTGGTAGGCCAATAAATTCACATCATTGACTAATAACTGTTTAAGACGTTTTTGCTTAATGCCAATAATTCGAGGATCTTCACCTTTCCAAAAATAACCATGGTGAACTAAGAGTGTGTCAGCCCCCACATCTAAAGCCGCCTCGATGAGGTCTTGGCTTGCTGTAACACCCGCCACTAAGTTGCTAATATCTTCTCTACCAGCCACCTGCAAACCATTAGGACAATAATCTTGGAACCTATTGGTCTCTAACAAAGTCTCAAGATAGGATAAACATTCGTTTCGAGTTACCATTACAGTTCGCCGATATAGAGATAAGTAAAGGCCTACTATAACAAACTAAGCATATCGATACATTCTTAAGGGAGAGTCCGACATGGAGCCAATTAGTATTATTGCACTCAGCATGGGTGCCGCATGGGCCAGTGGTATAAACCTATATGCCACCTTATTTATGCTTGGCTATATGGGCGCATCAGGCAATATGACTCTGCCTCCTGAGCTTGAAGTGTTAAGTAACCCAATGGTTATGACCGCCGCAGGCTTTATGTATTGCGTTGAGTTTTTTGCCGATAAAATTCCTGGTGTCGACTCCAGTTGGGATACCATCCATACCTTTATCCGAATTCCTGCTGGTGCGATGCTAGCGGCTAGTGCTGTAGGCGATGTCACTCCCGCGATGGAACTAACCGCAGCATTATTAGGTGGCTCATTAGCTGCCGGTACTCATGCAACCAAAATGGGGTCACGCTTATTAATCAATACCTCGCCTGAACCGGTTAGCAATTGGACGGCCTCGATTACTGAAGATTTTTTAGTTATTGCGGGCCTATGGGCTGCGTTACAACATCCCGCTTTATTCGTTATCGGACTTATTGTATTTATTGGTCTAATGATATGGATTCTGCCTAAACTATGGCGCTTAATTAAACGCGTTTGTTACCGAATTGGCTCATGGTTAGGTTTTTGTGACCCGATCGACGAAGTGTTAGAGTCTGATCTTGTAAAATTGGCAGACCATCAACCAGATAATTAGTGCAGAACCTGTTAAGAATCACTAAATAGTGAGCTAATTCTTACATGAAGCACTAGTTTAGAGATAGTGACCGATATGGATGCCAATAGTGTTATTTCGTTTGAAACTCGTAGACTCAGTGTTAAGCACAAAGTCTTAATCGATGCTTGTCGAGGTATTTTAGCGGAACAACTACCTAGCTTATTTGATTTTTTTGGCCCTCTAGATGACAGCCTATTTAAACTGGCCGAACAGTCTAGAAATAACCAACAGCAAGAAGACTACTTTATTGCCATGCGCCAGTTCCGCGTTCAACAGGAACACGTTAAACAACAGTTCATTAAATTAGTCATCACTGATTTTGATAATTTCTGGACACCTTCTCGCAACAAACCTAGAAATCACGTTAAACAGCAAGAGCYCAGTGATGTATCTGAATTATCCTTAATGCAAAATGATACGCTTGAAGAAGAAATCGCTATTCAGAAAATCATCACTAAAGCAGAGTCATTTTGTAGAAGTAATGTCATTCGCCTCGACACTTGCTTTGCAGAACTAGTTAATTTAAGTGTGGAGGAAATAAACAGTCCTATTGCTTTAGTCAATGTCATCGAACACTTACAGTCATCTCTAGCGCCGCTTTCAGATGATATTAGTATCAAGTTGCTCACCTATAAACAGTTTGAAAAGCATTCTATGGCCAGTCTAGTTGATATCTATCAACACTTAACAGATGAACTGATTGAGCAAGGTGCCATAACAAAAACGGCTAGCTATAAACGGCCATCAAACCCCGTTAGCTCACCCGCCCCTTCATCGCAGAGCTCAGTTTCAAACCAAGACTCTGAACTGGATGACCCCGAAGTATTTGCTCAATTACGAGCACTATTAACCTCGGTTTCACTGGATAGCAGCACGCTAAATCAAACGATGCCTACAGCATCCCAACATTCGCTAGTATCCTCTTTATCTTCTCTACAAAACCAAGCCACATTGCAACCTAGCTATGATAATGAAGGTAAACTGGTATTACCTAATCTTAAGCTGGCATTAAATACCAGTCTGGCTCAAACAAGTGATGGCATTTTATCTTCACCTCAAATCAGTACCCTTGATGAAGATACCCTTAATGTCATTTCCTTATTATTTGAGTTTATTCTTGAAGATAGGGCTATTCCAGCCCCTATTCGTGCTTTATTAGCACGGCTACAACTGCCTATCTTGAAAATAGCCATTACTGATAAAACATTTTTCAGTAAAAAAAATCACTCTGCCCGACGCTTACTCAATAGCTTAGCTAAAGTATCTACAGGCTGGGATTACAGCAAGGGTACTGAAGACATTATTTTCAGCCAAATTGAATCCATCGTCGAAACCATACTCGCTCAATTCGATACTGATATCAGCCTCTTTGATCAACTCAACGATCAATTAGAAGACTTTAACCATCAACAAGAAAAGATGAGTAGCACAAGCGAGGAAAGAATAACCAAAGCAACAGAAGGACAAGAGCTTCTTAACCTCGCTGAACAAGAGTCAGGTAAGATTATTAACCATCGGTTGGCACATTACTCGCCCGTTCCTAGCGCCGTTATCACTTTAATTAAAGGTTCTTGGGATAAAGTGCTTCGACTGCGTTTTTTACAAAAAGGCAAAGGCAGTCCTGAATGGGAAGAAGGCGTTCGCCTTATGGAGCAGTTACTGTGGAGTACAGCGCCTAAAACAGATGAGCTTAGTAAGCAAAAACTAGTGAATTTTGGGCCGACATTATTAGCCACCTTGCGTAATAATTTAAAAGGCCCCTCTTTCAATCAGGCTAAAATTAATGCGCTATTTGAAGAGCTAGAAGCCTGTCATGCTAAATGCCTTAATGGCGGCATTGATGAAGACCAATTACAAATAATTAATAAGTCTGAACCCGTCTCTGCGGAGCAAACTAAAATAGCTAGCATTGCCGAAGAACAAAAACTACTCACCGATGAAATTGCACTTTCTCAAGCTGAAGATCTACTGGTAGGCACATGGTTAGAAATTAATAATGATAAGCCTGAACAAGCACAAAGAATTAAGTTCTCATGGCGCAGTAATCTCACCGGCCGCTGTTTATTTGTCACCTCTAAAGGACTTAAAGCGGCTGACCTCGCTTTAGGTGAATTAGCAAACTGGTTCCAACAAGGTAAAGCGATTATTTTAAATCAAGCGCGTACGCCCATTATGGAGCGCGCATTAATCTCAATGAAAAAAAACATAAAGAAACAAGATAATCCTGCTAAAGATTGATACCATGCGCCGATGAAATCATTAAATATACTTATTACCGGTTGTTCTACCGGTATTGGCTATTCAGCTGCCACCTTACTTCACCAACAGGGCTACAATGTAGTCGCAACGGTTAGGAATAAAACCGATCAAACCACATTATCTGCTTTAGGAATCACCACTATATTGCTAGATCTCACTGACAGTGAGTCGATACGTATAGCCTACGAATTCACCATCAAACACTTTGGCAATCAAATTGATGCATTATTTAACAATGCAGCCTATGGCCAACCAGGTGCTGTTGAAGATCTCAGTAGGAATGTACTCCGTCAGCAATTTGAAACCAATGTATTTGGCACCCAAGAGCTCACCAATCTAATCATCGCGCAAATGCGAAAACAAGGTTCAGGTAGAATTATCTACAATAGCTCGGTTCTAGGTATTGTTTCAATGGCTTACCGCGGTGCTTATAATGCCAGTAAATATGCAATAGAATCCCTTGCCGACACGCTCAGACAAGAACTCCACGGTAGCAATATCCACATTAGTTTAATTGAACCAGGCCCGATTATTAGCCACTTCCGAGCCAATGCCTTTGCTAAATATCAACAGCATATTGATAAAGAAAATAGTGCTCACCGTGAAACTTATCAAGCAATGGAACAACGCTTAACTAAAAAAGGGCCTGCCGCCCCTTTCACGCTTCCACCTGAAGCTGTCGTTGATAAACTGCTTCATGCCATTGAAAGTGATCACCCTAAAATACGCTATTATGTGACATTCCCTACCTACCTATTCGCAACCCTAAAACGGATCCTGCCACATAGCTGGCTAGATTGGGTATTGATTAAAATTTCTGAAAAAGAGAATAAACACTAAATATTGGCCATGACTTCATCAAAGGGTAATGCTGAAATTAAATACATAAAGGTCTGATCATTTCTTTGCCCCTTCCTTGCCAAAACTTCATTCTCGACAGAAGTAGACAACCACTCACCATTTATTTTCTTATAATCAACCGACTGTGCTGAATTTAGTTTATTTTTTAACTCTACAACCGTTACATATAGACCACCTCGATTCCAACTAGCTAAAGGCTTAATACTGATATTCCGATTACTGAACAGTGGTACTCGTGACTGCATGTTAATTTTAGCAGGTAAATAATTTACATCTAACCTCCGCTCTATCTCAGAAACTCTAACAGTCTCAGCTGCATATCCACTCATATCCTGATACATCAGTTGACGGCTATTAGATTTATTTTCTTCCGCAGGTTTATTTATAAACTTATTCGGGTAAGGTTCAAGATCAGGGAAGCCATCATTATAAGATTGATAAAACTGATTATCCTGACTACGAATCCTCTCACTGTCACTAGCTTTATTAATAATTCTCGGGGTAATTAATAATACTGTTTCAGTATCTTCTTCACTTTCTATTGTCGACCTGAACACTCGACCTAATAAAGGAATATCACCTAACACGGGCACTTTCTTTTCCTCATTAGTTTTACTCGTTCTAATCAATCCTCCGACTGCGACCGTTAAATTATTATGGGCTACGACCGTCCCTGTTAATCTGGCAGTATTCACCGTATCAATAGATAAATTAACCACATTACCCGCACCATCTGAAATGGGTAATGTTGCTCCGCCAGGATTAATTGTTGAACTCTCTTGCTCCAACTCCAGTGTCACCGTGTCATCAGCATTTATCCGAGGAGTGATCCTTAAGGTAATGCCTATTTCTTCCAATTCTGTTTCTGTTTCAATATAAGAAGAAGACACCACCACGCCATTAGCAATAACCGCAGGGTTAAAGGTAAACCCTCGAGTAAGCAATGTTTCTTCACCGATAAAGAGCTCAGCTTCTCGGTGATTAGAAGCTAAAACCATCGGGTTGGATAACACTTTAATACGTTTGTTTTGTTCTAAAAATTCAATATTTGCCTGCAATCGACTATTCAAAAACTCATAAATAAAGGAGCCTGAGTTTAATAATGCATTATTGCCTAATTGAATTGGTTGGGAGGACTTATTAGCCCCCTTTGGCTGTGTTATATCAAAATTAAAAATAGAATTAAAATCATCACCCAATACAATGCTTAATATTTTCATTTCCAGCATTACTTGTGGGATAGGGATATCTAGTTTGTTTATCAATGAATCAATCGACTTAATAACTTTACGGTCATCTGTTCGCACAATAATCATATTGTGTTCATTATTAACCGATACATAAATGGGCTGTGCTTGTATCGTTACTCTCTGCAAGGTTTGAGCATCCACAATACTGCCATTACCAGCTTGAGCCAATTGCTCAATTTGACCCACAGATAAATCATCAATATTCACTGCCGAGCCACTGCTAGCTAATGTTCCTGAGATAGAGCCTGAATTTCGATTGCTTCTACTTGTTGACCTTGAGTTTCTTACTCCACTTCGGCCTGAGCTACTTGATGAGCCAGAAGACATTGATTGACCGGCTTCAACCCCCATCGACAGTACCACTCGACTACCATATAAATCTTCAATCGATTGAGCAATAATTTGTACATTGGCATTCAATACTTTAAATACCTCAATGTGCTCACTTTCACGCACAATCAAATCTCTACCGTATTGTTCACGGGTCATAATTCGATAGGTATTAGTATCATCATCAAAGCGATACCATAAATCACTAATTCGACTGATCGACTTAATCGCTTCAACCACGGTGACATTTTTTAAGTGAATAGTCACTCTCTGCTCACTAGCCTCAGGAGTAGAAATAATATTACTAGATGATAACTCGGATAAAGTACGTACAACATCGCCTATTTTCGTATCAGAAAATTCAATTTCACTTACTTTACTGTCTGCAATGGCAGAGTAACTCATCAAAGTCATAATAAAGACCGATGTGATCAACCCTATTTTTTTCATAATTATCATTATCGTTGAACTCGAATAGAGCCTAATGTACCGGTTTCAACGGTAATACTTAGACGGGTAATTTTAGTTATTCTAATCGCACTATTGGGCTGGCCTGGATCAATATTAATTTCATCACCTTCACGCACTAAAAATGTACGCGAGCCAGCGACTTCTAATAGGGCTACAGGATCTTTTTCATCTTGAGTGACAAAACCTCGTAGGCGCATTTTAGGCACAGCACTACTATTTGGCGTACGCATAAAACCATATGCATTTTTCCCTGTTCCCGATGTTTTCCCCACCACATCAAACATTAATGTACTAGGCGTAAAAGGATCACGAATAGCTTGTGGAATAGGATAAATAGGCTGATTAAGATAAGTAGAATTATTTCGTTCTACCGCATGAACTATCGGCTGGAAGAAGAGAAAAAAAGACACTTCCCAGATAATATATTTATAAACAAGGTTCATCTTTATCCTCCAACCAATGAAAAAAGTGCCTGAAAAAACGCATAATAAACAAAGCCAACCATGCCACCAATAAGTAAAATCATTGCCGGTTCAATCATGGCAGAAAGTCGTTTAATTGCAGTCTCTAATAATTGCTCATAATAAACACCTAACTCCATCAAAATATGATCAAGACTACCTGTCTTCTCGCCCACAGCTATCATTTGTATAAGTAATACAGGCATTTGCTTATGCTCAATACTGCTGGACATATCTTTACCATTTAAAATCAAACTAGAGGCATGAATTAATTTATCTGCAAACACCCGATTATTAATCAATTCAGCGGTTATTTTCAGGGCTTGGTATACCGTCACACCGCTGCGTAATAAAGTGGACAATGCCCATGTCATTTGAGCCATCGATCCTGTTGTAATCATGCTGCCCATTATCGGTATACGTAATAACAAACTATCAATAAAATAACGGCCGCGTTTAGTTTGATAGGTCAATAAAATAACCATAATAAAAGAAATTACTGTCGCTATAATTTTCAATCCATTGTTCTCAACATAGATAGAGAAATCAATTAATGCTTGAGTTGAATTTGGTAGAGGTCGCCCTTGAGCCAAGATAAAATCAGCAAATTTGGGGATAATATTAAGCGTCATAAATGCCCCAACAACAATGGCTGCAACAAACACCACAGAAGGGTAAATCATCGCATTAATCATATGAGCACGTAAGGCTGCTTTTTTTTCTAAATGTATGGCCAAGCGTTCCATAATCGCATCAAGATCACCAGTGCTCTCACCTGCTACAATTAAGTTAACCGCCATATTAGGAAAGACGTCTTTATGTTTTTTCATTGCTAAAGACAGTGCTTGGCCAGATTCAATATCTTTCAACATCAAGCGAATGGTTAATTTTAATCGGCTACTGGATACTTGTTTATTAGATAACTCTAATGCCTGCATAACGGGTAGACCCGCTCGTAGCATAAAGGCCATTTGTCTAAAGAAAAACACGAGGGCTGAAGGTGAAACCGAAGTTTGTGACGCCAACCAATCAGAAAAGTTAGCTTGACCTAAAAAGCCGCCTTTTCCTTTAATCTGTTTTAACTCAATTACCCGTAAACCACGTTCACGTAAGCTTTGAGCTGCCGAACTTAAATCAGTCGATTGCTGCTTTCCTGATAACTCGCTACCAGAAGTACTTAATGCTGTGTAAACAAATATGGGCATTATGTATGCCTCATCATGTCATGTGTCTTGTGCATCGCCACAGCTTGTAACTCGGCCAAGCTAGTCATACCATTAAGCACTTTCTGGCTGCCATCTTCCCACATAAATTGTAGATTATTACCCGCTGTAGCCTCAATTTCATCCTCACTGCCACCTTGTGCTACTAGACGAGATAGATGCTCATCAAACCACAGTGTTTCAAACACGCCAAGCCTACCTCGATAACCACGACCTTGGCATACTGCACAGCCAACGGCATCGTAGATCTCAACAGGATCAGCCACGCCTAATAGCTCACATTCCGCAGGGGTAGCAGTATGTGGTTTTCTACAATGGATACACAAGCGTCGTACTAAACGTTGAGCAATTACCGCCGTCAATGTTGAGCCAATAAGGAAGGCTTCACAACCAATATCAATTAAGCGGGTTACCGCACTCACCGCATTATTAGTATGCAAGGTTGAAAATACCATATGGCCCGTCATCGCGGCTTTAACGGCTACATCAGCCGTTTCATGATCACGTATTTCACCCACCATCAATACATCAGGATCATGGCGTAACAGTGAACGAAGGGCATCAGCAAAACTAATTTTATGGCCTATTTGAATTTGAGATACACCATCCATGACATACTCAATCGGGTTTTCCACAGTCATGATATTAATTTCAGGGTCGTTAATCTCTTGTAAGGCAGCAAATAAGGTGGTTGATTTACCACTTCCTGTCGGACCAGTCAGCAATATCAGTCCATAAGGCTTTTCAATAGCCACCTTAAAGCGCTCTAAATCCTTAGGTAACATGCCTAAATCTGTCAGAGTAATCCCACCTGAATCTTGGCCCAATAAACGCATGGTGATTCGTTCACCTAAACGCGTTGGCGCAGTAGCCACACGCACATTAAACTCAACATCAATGGGAGCCGCAAGGTGATAGGAAAAACCACCATCTTGTGGTTGTCGCTGCTCGGCAATATCTAAGCCTGATAACACTTTAACCCGAGACACCAAACCTGCCGCTACGGCCGCATCCGCTACCACAGGATAATCTCGCAACCTGCCATCAACGCGTAACCTAACTCGCAATCCCTCTTCTTCCGTCACAAAATGAATATCTGACGCCTGATTAAGATAAGCCTCTCTAATAATAGAATCTAATAAGGTAACTAGATCCGTTTCATCGACTACTTCTGTTTCTTTAGAAGTGTTGGCAAATAAACGTTCTAGTTGTAAATTTAATAAGGCAACGTCAGCCATCACCAACTCAAGCTGCTTACCTAATAATCGCTGCACAGTATCAATAGTGCCACGGTCATTCGGATCAGAGACAACCAGCAATACATTGTCCCCCTCAATAATAGGTAATAATTGTTTACGTTTAATCAAACTAGCAGGGACTTTCTTTAATGACTCGGCATGCGCTTTCCGACCATTTAAATCAATAAACCGAATGCCTTTATTTTCTGCCATGGCACGATATAACGCAGTACTAGGAAAGCGGTAATGAGCTAATATCATCGGTAATATCGGCGATCGTTGTCGCCGAGCATCTTTTTTCAAACGCTCTAGTTGATTTGCCTCAATAAGGCCGGTACGTACGCCCGCTTCAATTAACTGTTCATCTGTTAATGCCATAATTTTACAGTGCCAATACCAGTTCAGAGACTAAAAACTGAGCATAGCCCCGTAAGGGTGTAGATGGCATTCGTTCAATTCTTAATTGCACTACCGTTACTTGCCAATCAAGGCCTTCAAGACCATGAATAAATGCACGTATCGCCTGATAATCGCCTTCTAATACCAACCGTTGCATCGGGCGATGGAAAATAGTGCCTGCCGACATCCGTTTAATCCATGTTTCAGAAGAAGGCAGTATAAGATCCGTCATAGCAGCCGCATCTACTTTCACTTTACGTTTCTTTTTATTCTTGGGCTTAGTATTCCGGTTAGGCACTTTTGTCAGCAACGTTTCATTGGTTTTAATTCTCACTCCGGTATTACGTGCCAATTCAGAAATACGTACCTTTAAGGCCTGTGAATCAAAAGGTGCTAAGCGTTGACTCACACCATCAGCCATTGATCTAAGCACCTCTAATGCTTGCTCTTGATCATCCAGCTGCTGTAATAACTCTTCTACACCTTGTTCAGGCTCATCAGGAATTCGGGCTTTAAATAACTTTCTTTGTGTTGATTCAGCTTGTTGCTCTAATAATACAATAGCTTTATTTTCAGGCATAAATCGTAGGCCAAAATAGCCACCTAAGATAATCACCACCATCACCACAGCCAATAGGATCTGCTCGGTCATTTTTAATTTAGACAATGTCATCGTATCGCCTTTTGCTGTTTAATCATCTCGGCTGATACTAATTTTACTAAACGCATTGATACCGTAAACCCCTCTAAACTCATTGGCCCCAATGCAGCGACCACATGGCTATCTCTTACTTCCATTTGCCAAGGACTCACCGCCTCTTCCATCTGCTGAATAAAGGACTGAGCAGCCGTTTCGGTTAAGGCCCATGCCTCAAGGTTAAAGTTTTCCACCTCAACCCGAGTATCTGGTTTGTTAGAAGGTGCTATCGGCATCAATGTTGCTCGTCGACCGAACTCATCAACTTTATTAATAATGACATCATCACCCACAGCATTTTGTAATATGCCTAATATCGCTTGAACTAAAGCCTCTCGCTCTGGGATATCTTTACCAAAGAAATCTAAACGCGCCTTGGTACGCAATTGATCTATTTCCTGTTCTTTTAATAAGGCCTTACGTTTCTCAACTTGTTTGATATCACCTTTAATACGTTGCATCGCACCATTAATCGTTTTCCATTGCGCATCTACTTCTTCTTTATGGCTACTAATACTGCTATCTCTAATCAGTAGTGATAATTCAGCACCCATAATAATAAGCATCATCACAATACACAGTGCAGCCAAACGCACTTCAACACGCTGCCAAAGAACAGGTAATGGCCCACCAAGACGTACCTCTGCACAACGTTCTTTACCTGATAATCCTAATGCATGAGTAGCCGCACCCAGCATACCGGGGCTAATATCAACGCCGATAGGCTGCTTATTTAATACTTTCAAATCAACATCAAGTGTATGGCTTAATTCCTCAAATAAGCCATCTGACTCATCATGCCAATCTGCCAACCAAATAGGCGCATTAGCCGGTGGATTTAAGGTGTGATAACTCTCAAGACAAGACTGAAGAGCTTGTTTGGCAGGGTTAATATATTGATGCTGACTGATAATTTTATTGCCTGACACCTGCATCACAAAAGCCAGGCCAATATGTGATTCTAATACCACCGCAGGGGCTTCATTATCAGGAATCAAGCTAGCGCTAGATCCCGCTAATGGATACATAGCCTGCAATACCACCCCTTGATTACTAAACTCTTTAGTCCAGCGTTGTAATAATGTCTTATTAACACAAGTTACAAGCCAACTATAGGTGCCTGGTACATCGCTTACTTCAGCTTGAGGCGACCAGCCACATTCAATCGCTTCATCTTCAGCTTTTAACCATTCCTGACTCGCTAAACACGCCTTTAATTGGCTTGGACGGATATAGCCTAATTCTTCTGCTAAATCACCAAAACGACGTAATGAAAAGTTATCTGCTAGGGCTAAGCCTCCGGCTGCATTGGCTTTACCTTGCTGCAAGTCAATTACTGCTGAGGCTTGTTCTTCAGTCATATAACCACGCCCCACTAACAAATGACCTACTGACCACTGCGTCGTGTGTTGCATCAATAAAGGTTCTGCTTCCCAGCGAATCAACTCTTGCATTTGAGCTGATGGTCGTGGCTTTTTCGGGTCAACCGGTAGCTCAATTAAGGTTGATAATACCGTTGGCGACAGTAATACCGCCTCGCCGCCTTCCCAGCCATCACTTTTTAAGCTATTAATTAACTCGGCTACACTATCAGCCATATCTGCYTGCTGAGATTGAGCTTTATACAGCACTGAAATATCACCACCAGTGCGACTTAATACTGCACCGCGCAGAGTAAACCCATCCGTTTCGCAGACTAATAATTGTGACTTTTGGCCGAAAGAAAAAGAAAGGAGCGAGTTAATCATTCAATAATCCAATCTAGATTTAAATTAATATTTTGCCTAGGTAATACACTAAACGTACGTAAGGTACTTTTATCCTGCCCAGGGTTTTCACTACTATTACAATCACCATCAAAGATGACATATTCACTTGCTTCAACCGTAGCCACTGGGTTGTAGCAAACAATGCCGTAGGTACGTGTTCCTATTGTTATTTCAGGCACTGAATCTAAAGTAAATTGTATTGTTTTAGACGTATAACTAGGAATGGCTGAGCTTGCATCTAAAGACAAAAAATCATTACTACTATCATTACCCTCAACATAGGTGCTATCGCCATCAAGGTAAATAACTAAAACTAACTTCTCATCAGCAATAGGTAAGCTAGCCAAATTTTGATTTTTAAATGTTACCTCTACCGTAGAAGGTAGCCTTACCTCCCAATCAGATGACACCACAATATTTGCGTTAATATTATCTGCGGGATTAACAACATCGAAAGCGATGCTACTAATATCAAGCTGAGCTCCGGACAGGTCATATTCCCACCCAAAGTTTTTATTATCTTCTTCATCAGTAATGGCACTATTACCATAGCCGTCTCTAAAGGCTAATAGGCTATTACGTTCAGGAAGAACATAAATATAAGGCCCTCGCCAGCCAGTTCCTATTCCTGTTGTAAGATCTACATCCCATGAATTAATAGTCACTGCAGCATCACAAGGTGACTCAAAAATATTCACTCCACTACTATCGCCTGCTGTCAGCAGCTCAGCCAAACACAAAGGTAAACGGCCCATATCTGCTACAAAACCACTTATCTCAGGAGCCCCGTTTACGGTACGGCTTGTATCCCCAACAATAGCGTGCCTCATCATGGTAATACGGCGTTTGGTTTCATCATATTTAGCTTGGTCTTCGACACCTTCAGTAAGCATTAAGGTCGCGGATGCCATTAAGCCGATTAAAAATAGTACTAGCACCATTTCTAATAAGGTAAAGCCTGAATGAATAAATTTAAGATGACTATTCATGTTTTACTTTAATAAGCATAAAACAAGATCATCACTATCAGTAGCTGGCTGACAAGGATTAGTTAAATTTAGACCATCATATTGGCCATCAGGACCAACACTGACTACTCGAGCGATATTAGCGTCTTTAGTAAAATCATCTTCATCCCAGTCTACATGGTCAGGATTAATGCATTTATAAAGGCCAGCAGTAATAGCATAATCATCAGAACCATCATTCTCACAACGATAAGACACGCCATAATCGAGTTCAGGATCAACTAAAATAAACTGCTTACCCCAACCATCAGTAATACCTTGGTTATTAATATAAGGGCCATTCCAGCCTAATTTAGTGTCTGGGTTCCATAATAGAGGTAGCTCTGCAGTAGTATCATAGGGAAACTGATTGAGGATACTTAAACCTGAGTCAAGCTGGTCAGTTGCCGCTTGATTCATACACCATGCATCGTATGCTTCTCTAGTTGGGCTCGCAGCAGCCAAACTATCAAAATTTAATACCATCGAACTCTTATCGGGAGAATAGGTTCCATCTCGATACACCCGACAAGGAAGTTCACGGTTATCACGTCTAAATTGTAATAAAGCTTTGCGTAACTCAGCCATTTCAAATTTAGTGGTATCAATACGAGCTTGTTCACTTACATCGTCATAGCCGGTTACCGCTATACTCGCAACAATCGCCAGTAAAGTAATCACAACTAACAACTCAATAAGTGTAAAACCTGTTTGTCTACTTGAGTTTGTAGCGAGTGGGGTGGGAAAAAACAATAAACACCTCATTTACTTATCTTTATGGGTTGGGGGCTTTGTTCAAATGCTGGGGTAAATAATCAGTAAAAATCACTTACCGCAATAATCGTAAAAAGTGGAGTGGATTGTAGATTAAAGATAAGGAAGCGGGATAAGACAGTGTCTTACCCCGCAACTTTATATTTAAACTAACTGCTTAATAAATCAGCTATTAACCTTGGTTGTTAGCTGCAGCAATTACTTCGTCACGAGTACGGCCTTCAGGGCCAACAATACCGATTAAACGTGCTTTCTTAAATATATCTGTTGCCACAATAGCGGCGCCATCATCAGCAGTACCTACGTGGAATAAAGCAATTGCACGAGCATAGTTATTTGCAGGGTTGATGTTGTTTGTTCCTAGTGTTGGCACTTGAGTAATCTCAACTTTATCGCCTACTGTTGAACCAGGAACATCTTTACCATAACCAACCGCAATAACTAGAGCGCAATCATCATCATCTAATGAATCATTGATTAAGTTCAAACGTTGATTTTCATCCGTAATCGAAGTATCAAATGCCGCTGCAATTGATACACCACCAGCCAAGCAACCACCATCACCATTTGAAGGAACGATAGAAAGAGCTGCAGTAGTCACTGATGCTCCATCAAAAAGTGCACCTGATGTGTCACCTGACCAAAGCTCTAATTCTGAACCTCGACCATTAGTCTCATCTGTTAGCGGGTAACTTTCATTCAATGCTAAATTAGGTACATAACCTACTTCAAATGTAGCACCGTTATTTAAAGATTGGATTTCTTCAATACCTACCGCGGCCATTGAGTCTGCTACTGCATTCCAAACTGAACCCGGAGTACCCGCATCAGCTACGACCCATTGGCCAAAGAATGCACTTGTTTCGTCAGCTCGAAGTGTAGCCATACCATTGGTATCAGTACCTGAAGCATTCGCAATGTTATCCCATTGGTCAGGGTAACCTGATTCAATCGCACGGTAGTTATTCAATGTACTCTGTGCTGAGATGAGGTTATTTGCAGCAGCTGTATCAGATGCTGTATCACCGATACCGTTATAAGCAACTAATGCTGCAGTTGCTAGTGTTGCTAACAATGTAATAACTACTAGTAACTCAAGCAATGTGAAACCTTTTTGTTTCGCTTGTAATTGTTGCGCTTTAGCACGCATTGCATCATCTTTAATGATTGATACATCCGCATTACGGAATGTGTGAATAGCGGTTTTCATTTGTTTAATATTCATGACTTTAAAAACTCTCTCGTATTAATTAGCTATTCCGCATCTGTTCCACACAGCCTCTTGGTCACTACAATTTATGTTAATGTCAGATGCGAACCCGATTCGCACTCTGTTTGTTACTATGCTTGTGTTGGTACATCCACCACAAAGCGATATTGTTTACCACAATGAATAATGACTTCTTTTTGCTTACGTTTAAGAATGTTTACCTCTACTTTTATTTCACCAAAACCATCATGCGTTAGGATGTCTTCAAATAAAGTCAGCATTTTTTCTTTTGCCGGTGTTGCGCTGTGTAAGTGTTCAGTCATTAGTCCATTTCAATATTTGTTATTTCGTTGGGAATGCATATTAAGTGAGAACTTCTTCCTTGCGTGATAGGAAAAATTCCTTTTTTTATTTTTTATGCTTTAAACCTATCTTTTGAGTCGTAAATGGTGATATCAATATCAAACAGATAAAAACTCAAGGCACTGTTTTTTATGATTAAATAATTTTTACACGGCTTGTTTGAAAAAATACTGTATGGTTTAAATAAAATTTTATTAGGTAATAACAATGAGTTTACGTGGCTTAATTAATGTCCGAATTATCCTCTCTGTGGTGTTTATTTTGTTGATAGGCAGTGTTTCCGCAGTATGGCAAGCAAGACAATCGGTCGAAAAAGAAGTGAAGTCTTCCATAAATTTAGCATTACAAATGATTGAATTTGGTTTTGCTCAAATGCCGGTGGCTCATCGACAAGGTAGCGGTTGGCTCTCACAAATAAGTGCGTTACAGCAGGTCAGACATTTACAAATATCCATTGCGCATGAAGGTGACCAAGCTATCACCTTCACCACACAACAAACCCTTGATGAGTCAGAATCGCTGCCACCAAGCTGGTTTGTAGCCGCGGTTATGGCTAATTATTTAACTGAACGCTACGATATTGAAATGGCTGATGGCAGTCATAAATCCATTTTGATTACGGCTAATCCTATGGATGAAATATCCGAAGCGTGGGGTGAATCTAAAGCCTTTTTTTGGTCGATCGTGGCGATGTTATGGATTATATTTTTAGCGGTAAACTTAGTATTCCACTCGATGTTACGGGCGGTTAAAAGCATTTTGGCTGGTTTACATTTAGTTGAATCTGGTAAATATGATATTACGTTGCCTCATTTCAAAATTAGTGAATTTGATGCCATTGCCAGTGAAATAAATAAGATGTCATTAGCACTCAAAATAGCCCAAGAAAACAATCAAGCATTAGCGCGCCATACCATGCATATTCAAGAGTCAGAACGACGTACCATGTCGCGTGAATTACATGATGAAATGGGCCAATCATTGACGGCAATTAAAGCCATGGCAGTCACCACCAAACAAGCTAATGTTGAGGTGCCCCCTATTGCAGATTCAATCATTGAAATATGTAACCACCTGGCTAAAGTAGTGCGTTCAATGATGCGAACGCTACATCCATTAAGCTTATCAGAGCTTGGCTTGAATGCGACATTAACTGATTTAATTAATGAGTGGCGCCGACGTTCGCCCACATTATCAATCCTATTTCATTATGATGAACATTTGGACTCACTTGATAATGAAGTCTCTATTCATGTTTACCGCGTTGTGCAAGAATGTTTAACCAATGTGGTTCGCCATTCACAGGCTAGCGAGGTCAGTGTGTCACTTGATTTTATTAGTAATCAGCAGCTTACCGACCGAGTAGAACTTAATATCAACGATAATGGTATTGGTGGTGAAGTTAATAGCCAAGGATTTGGTATTTTGGCGATGCGTGAGCGTGTTGAGAATCTAGGCGGCCAATTTAGTTTTAAATCAACCAAAGATACCGGTGTTCAAGTACATGCTTGGATGCCATTTGTAGGGAAAAAAGAACATGACTGAAAAGTTAAATGTATTACTGGTCGATGACCATACGGTAGTACGAGCAGGATTTCGCATGCTGCTATCATCACAAGATTTTATTGGTGAAATAATAGATGTTGATCGTGGTGAGGCCGTCTGCCAGCAATATGAGCAATTACAGGTCGATGTCATTGTGATGGATTTGTCGATGCCCGGTATTGGCGGATTAGAAACTATTCGACGTTTATGCCAGATCGATCCTGAGGTGATTATTCTAGTTTATAGTATTCATGATGAAACTATTTATGTTGAGCGGGCATTACAAGCTGGGGCAAAAGGTTATGTCAGTAAAAATAGTGCCGCTGAAGTATTGGCCGAAGCCGTCGCCATAGTCGCTTCTGGAAAACGCTATATTGAAAAAGGGCTTTTACCTGAACAGCAAGATATTCGCAGTAATGACCTTGAAAGTCTACGAGCCGTCGTCGATATATTATCACCCCGTGAATTTGATGTTTTTTGCTTATTAGCCAAAGGTTTAACATCACATGATATTGCTGAAGAATTATGTCTAGGTTATAAAACAATCGCTAATTACAGCACTCAAATAAAAAACAAACTAAATATAAATAATGTCGCTGAATTGGCACATATTGCCATTAGCTTAGGCATTATCAAAACAAATTAGCTTGCCTTCTGTTTTGCTAGGAATAAATATTTTTTACTCGTGAGTAAATAATATCCTTAGCTACAAAAAAGCCACTTGAGCAATAACACTCAAGTGGCTTTTTATTAACTTATATTCTTAATAATTAATCTTGTTTATAAAGATAAATTACATATAAAGACATGCCCACCATCACGGTTCCACCAAAGATATTACCTAAGGTGACTGGAATTAGATTATGCAAAAAACCTGACATGGTTAAGTTTTGCATCGCTTTAGCACTTACGCCACTTGCAGCCACAATCTCAGGATCAAGTGATGCTACGATAGCTAAAGGAATCATAAACATATTAGCAATACAATGCTCAAAACCCATGGCAACAAAGGCTGAGATAGGGAAGATAACGGCAAACATTTTATCCATTACCGTGCGTGATGAGTACACCATCCAGCTAGCTAAACACACTAATGAATTACAAAACACACCACGGAAAAAAGCTTCTGTGGTAGTTAAATCAACTTTTGCTAAGCCAATTTTCAATGCTGTGGCACCAATCTCATGGTGAGCACCATCAAGAAAACCTGAATAAAATACAAACACAATAGAGATGATGGCACCAATACCATTACCGATATAGACCATGCTCCAGTTTTTTAACACGCGGGCAAAGGTGATTTGACGTTTAGCTAAGGCAAGCACAATTAAGTTATTACCAGTGAATAATTCACCACCGACAATAACCACTAATATGAACCCTAGGGAAAAGGCTAGCCCACCCAATAATTTAGCAGCACCATAAGCAGCAGCAGGATCAGTCATGGCTACGGTGTAATACATCGCGCCAAACGAAATAAATGCACCCGCCATTACCGATAAAACAAGTAATGGTAAAAAGGCCATATTCGCCTTACTTACTCCTAGGGTTCTTACTTTATCAGCTACTTCGCTAGGGCTAAAAGCATCAGCAAATTTTGCAAATTTGGTCATTTGAGAATCACTATCATTTGAGTTGAAAGCTAAATTGTAACAAAGCAGACCCTAGGCTGTATGTAGGCGGCTAAATAAAATAAACCATTAATAAGCTGTCTACTCTCATTTTTAAACGAGAGTAGACATAATAAAACTTAGTTAGAAAACGCTAAAACATCATTACTAACAGTAACTTTAATCACATCACCCGCTGTAAATCGACCTGATAATAAATCATTGGCCAGATTATTTTCAATTTGCTGCTGAATCACACGTTTTAAAGGTCTGGCACCATAAACAGGGTCAAAACCAGCTTCTGAAATCAGGTCAAGCGCATCATCACTCACTTCTAGCTGCATATCTCGCTCCGCTAAACGTTGACGTAAATGGTCTAATTGGATCTCGGCAATAGCATGAATTTGTTCGCGTAATAATGGATGGAAAACAACCGTGTCATCCACACGGTTAATAAACTCAGGTCGAAAATGTTGGCCTACAATCTCCATCACCGCGGCTTTCATTTTTTCATAATCATCGTCGGCAGCCATTTCTTGAATCACATTCGACCCTAGATTTGATGTCATCACAATAACGGTATTTCTAAAATCAACGGTACGGCCTTGGCCATCAGTCAAACGACCATCATCCAATACTTGCAATAAAATATTAAATACATCGGGATGCGCTTTTTCAACTTCATCCAATAAAATAACTGAATACGGTTTACGGCGTACCGCTTCAGTTAAATAACCGCCTTGTTCATAACCCACATAACCAGGAGGTGCGCCGACTAACCTTGCAACAGAATGTTTTTCCATAAATTCAGACATATCAATGCGAACCATGGCATCTTCAGTATCAAATAAGAACATGGCTAATGATTTACATAGCTCGGTCTTTCCCACACCTGTTGGGCCAAGAAATAAGAATGAACCATTAGGTCGGTTAGGATCAGATAAGCCCGCACGTGAGCGACGAATCGCATTAGCCACGGCATTAACCGCTTCATCTTGACCTATCACCCGTTCATGCAATGCTTCATCCATCTTAAGTAATTTATCTCGCTCACCTTCAAGCATTTTAGATACGGGAATACCGGTCCATTTCGACACGATATCGGCAATCTCTTCCTCACCCACTTTATTACGTAATAAGGTAAAATCTTGCACGTCCACATCAGTTGAGGCTTCAAGCTGCTTTTCTAACTCGGGAATAGTGCCATATTGTAACTCTGACATTTTCGCCAAATCACCATCACGATTGGCAAACTCTAAGTCCATACGTGCTTTTTCAAGCGCTTCTTTAATATCTTGACTGCCATGTAATGCCGCTTTTTCAGACTTCCATACCTCTTCTAAATCAGCATATTCTCGGCTTAAAGTATTCATTTCTTCAGCTAATAAATCTAAGCGTTTTTTAGAGGCATCATCTGATTCTTTTTCTAAAGCGACGCGCTCAATCTTAAGTTGAATTAAACGCCGTTCCATCCGATCTAATGACTCTGGTTTAGAATCAATTTCCATCCGAAGTCGACTGCCCGCCTCATCAATTAAGTCAATCGCTTTATCAGGTAACATGCGATCAGTAATATAACGATGTGACAGTGTTGCCGCAGCCACAATAGCAGGATCGGTTATTTCAACACCATGATGCACTTCATAACGTTCGCTTAAGCCACGTAAAATCGCAATGGTATCTTCTACTGACGGTTCACCCACCAGCACTTTCTGGAAACGTCGTTCTAAAGCCGCATCTTTTTCAACATATTGACGGTATTCATCTAAGGTGGTTGCACCAATGCAATGTAACTCGCCTCTAGCCAAAGCAGGTTTAAGCATATTACCGGCATCCATCGCCCCTTCACCTTTACCTGCACCGACCATGGTATGAATTTCATCAATAAATAAGATGATTTGACCTTCTTGTTTTGACAGGTCTTTTAATACTGCTTTTAAACGTTCTTCAAATTCACCACGGAATTTAGCACCAGCAATCAATGCGCCCATATCCAGTGATAATAAACGTTTATTCTTCATGCCTTCAGGCACTTCATTATTGATAATACGTTGGGCTAAGCCTTCTGCAATGGCAGTTTTACCTACACCCGGCTCACCAATTAATACGGGATTATTTTTGGTGCGACGCTGCAACACTTGAATGGTTCGACGGATTTCATCATCACGACCAATAACGGGATCAAGTTTTCCTTGTTCGGCCAGAGAGGTGAGATCAATCGTATATTTATCCAATGCTTGACGTTGCTCCTCGGCATTGGGATCGGTTACTGTTTCTCCACCTCGTATCCGCTCAACAGCCGCTTCAAGCTTGGTTTTACTACCGCCATGCTGGCGTAATAAATCACCCGCTTGTTGTTTATCTTGCACTACCGCCAGTACAAATAATTCACTCGAAACATACTGGTCTTTACGTTGTTGAGATAATTTATCTGTTTGATTTAATAAACGGTTTAAGTCTTGTGAGATATGGATATCACCCGAACCACCTTCAACCTTAGCCATGCGGCGTAATTGTTCATCCAGGGCTTCTTGATAGCTGGCAATGCTGACTCCACTTTGTTGTAATAGTGGCTTCACCGTACCGGACTGTTGCTGTAATAGCGCCAACATTAAATGCGCTGATTCAATAAACTGATGGTCACTACCTACCGCCATACTCTGTGCTGCGGCTACAGCTTGTTGGAATTTACTGGTTAATTTATCGATTTGCATTATGTCTTATCTCCATCATTATCTTCGTTGATAAATAGATG
This sequence comes from Gammaproteobacteria bacterium, assembly GCA_002402245.1. Lineage (GTDB taxonomy): Bacteria > Pseudomonadota > Gammaproteobacteria > Nitrosococcales > Methylophagaceae. The sequence continues at coordinate 46,818 of NVVP01000006.1, forward strand.
GGGAGAGTAAGGCTACAAATCAAGTCCTTATAAAAAGTAGTTTAATCATATATACCGGTGACGCTTCAAAATTCACCTTGAATGGTCACGGGCACCGATAAAAAATAAATTTAAAACTCACACCTATGGCGTTATTCTCAACCTCAATTTTACCCTGCATATTGCTCACCATTTGATGAACCAAAGCCAAGCCAATTCCTGTACCGGTGGTTTCACGCGTTAGCTCATCTTCACTGCGGTAAAAGAGAGTAAATATCTTATTCATTTTCCCTTCATCGATTCCCGGGCCATAGTCTTTGACAGTGAACTGAATCTTATTATTAGCCAAGGGCTGACAGCTTAGTTCAATCGTTTTCTGTTCCGATTTAGCAGAAAACTTAAGTGCGTTATCAACTAGATTGATCATGATCTGGCTAAACCAATCAGCATCGACCTCAATCACGCTATCAGCCACATCACCCTCAAATTCTATTTGTTGGCTGAAACCTGCACGCTCAATTTGTGTTGAAACCTTCGATTGAACACTGTCCATTAACTCTGAAACCGTTATCTTTTTAAGCTCGGCCTGCTGACTATTTCGGGTTAATTTAGCCATCAGTAATACATTATTAATTAAGCGAGATAAGCGCTCACTCTCATCAAATATGAAGTCATAGTAGGTCTTTTTCTTTTCTTCACTTGCCCAGCCTTCACGTAATATCTCACCATACATTCGAATTGAAGTAAGCGGCGTTTTTAACTCATGACTGACAGAAGAAATAAAATCCTGCTGTTGATTTGCGAGGTTAATTTGGCCAATACCTAGGCGATAAAGTGAATAAAACCCCATTGATAAAATAAGGCCTAGAATTAAGCCAATCCATATCACCACTTTACCGCCAGGACCAGCAGGTAACTGAGTGATACTAAACACCAATTGCATCTCATTTAGCGGTGCGGATAAGCGAGATTGATATAATAATTCACCTGTTAGCTCACCGGTTTTGCTTAAATAAGACGGTAATGATTGACTTGAAAATGATGATAAGACATGCGACCTAAATATCACTAATAAATTACTCATTTTCGATAAGCCGGTATCATTATAAGTCGTGCTAATCATGTCGTTTAGAAAAGTATCTTGTTCAATTAATAGCCCTTGAACATAACGTTGTTTGTTAAGCCACACCTTCCTATATAAGACAAAATGGCCACTTTCTAACTGACTAAATTCAAATGGGTCAACTTCACTTTCAAAGGTCTGTACTCGCAACTTATTCGAGTTTCTATCATTCAGAGCATCGTCCGCATTATCTCGGGTACGCCCAGAATCAACCTTTACTCTTAGCTCGGGTAATACATTCTTCTCAACCCGTGTTTTTGATATTAATCGTTTGCTTGCATCACTCTTTTCTTTTTCAATTAATTCGGCAATCAGTTCAATTTCTTGATAGTTTTGCTCAATTTTTAAGTCTTTAAATTCAGCTAAATAGCGATCTTTTTTAGGCTGCTGAGGCGCCACACCTTTTAACTGATCAAAAGACGATTGACTGATGGCGGCTGGGGCTGGAGCTGGAGCTGGAGCTGGAGCTGGAGCTGGTTCACTCGAAAAACTATCTCTATCACTAAAAAAAGAGCTATCTACTTCTTTTATTTCATTATCCATTGGCTCGACGGCAATAATCGCCAATGGATTGCTATCAGCCTCTTTAACCAGATCATTTTCAATTAAAATGTTCTGAATCTTAGTACGAATAGCCTTCCTTAAATTTAATTCATCCTTTGATATGCCATAGTAATTAGCATCTGTCTGCTGCTCTGGCACCATCGGTGTGCTGAGTATTCCTAACGAATCAACTTGAAAATAACCAATCAAGCCTGGAATAGTGGAGTCAATAGGGTATGCCGATAAAGGCGAGCGTTGAAAGAAACGTGCTTCCGCCTCACCCACTACATTTAAAAAAGAATAATCCGTAAACGTACGCTGGGCTTCTTGTTCTGTTAATTGGGTAAACCGTTTATCAATACGGTTCACTAATTCATCAGCCATCACTTGATGCTGGTGAAAGGCTTCCCATTTTAATCGACTATATGATTGCTGAATAAGGACGATGGTTGGAATCGCTAAGGCAATAAAGAATAACCCTAAGCCATTACGTAATGTCCGCTTATTAAGACCGATTAGGCTTTTTTTAAACATTATCATCTGCTATCAAACGATAACCTGCACCGCGAATAGTCGCTAAAAATTGAGGATCAGATGAATTAACTTCTATTTTACGACGTAGCTTAGCGATATGAATATCTACTGTGCGTGTTTCCAACTCCACATCTTCGGCATAACCCCATACTTTATTAAGTAACTCTTGGCGAGATACAGGACGTTGTGAGTGAGCATGAAGGTAATTAAGAATATCTATTTCACGCCGAGTAAAGTGAATATCCTCACCATCAAATTGACCTGACATATTCAGGCAGTCAACCACTCTTTGGCTATTTAAAGTAATCTGCTGATTCTGTTCTTTTACCGTTTGAGTCCGACGTAAAACCGATTGAACTCGTAATACTAATTGAGCCACAGAAAAAGGCTTGGCCACATAATCATCTGCACCTAATGACAAGCCCTTAATAATGTCTTCATCACTGCTTTTTGCCGTCAACATAATAATGGCTTGTTCGCGATCCTGCTGACGAATGGCATTACATATATCAAAGCCATTCATGGTCGGCAACATCACGTCTAATAAGACTAAATCAAATGTCGATGTCAGTGCTTTCTCAAGCCCCAGCGCACCATCTTCCGCGTAATCGACATCATAACCATGATAGATAAACACATCGATTAAACCCTCTCTAATGGCCGCCTCGTCTTCAACAATAAGTATTCGTAATTTTTCCATTTTGCTAGTGTATGTCTTTCTTAGCTTTGGTATGTAAATTTCTTGTAAACAACATCGACTTATTATTTACCAAACTGTGTCTATTAGCTTTGAATATATCCTCCTAAACTGTGCCTAACATTCATCACAAACGAGGTTTATCATGAAACTAACATCACTTACACTCAGTATCATTGCCGCTAGCACACTCTTACTTCCTGCTACTTTTCCTACTGCCTTTGCCACCAGCATTGTTCCTAATACTGTCGTTCATGTCGATAAGCAACAACATACAGATAGACCTAAAATTGAACTCGTGTTTGTTTTAGACACTACTGGCAGCATGAGTGGCTTGATTGATACGGCAAAAGAAAAAATTTGGTCAATTGCCAGTACCATGGCATCGGCACAAACCTCGCCTGATATTAAAATTGGCTTTGTGGCCTTTCGAGATCGAGGTGACAACTATGTCACCCAACGTATCTCACTATCTCGTGATTTAGACACTATGTACGCCCAATTAATGGACTTTAAAGCCAATGGTGGAGGTGATACGCCTGAAAGTGTTAATCAAGGCTTATATGATGCAGTTAATAGAATGTCGTGGAGTCATGATGCCAATACCTATAAAGTTATTTTCCTAGTCGGTGATGCACCCGCCCATATGGATTATCAGGATGATGTCAAATTCCCCGAAACATTAGCAGTGGCTAAGCGTAAAGGCATCATCGTTAATACCATTCAAGCAGGGCAAGATCCGGCCACCACGACTACATGGCAACAAATATCCCACCTTGGCGGCGGTGGCTATTTTCAAGTAGGAGCTTCTGGTAATGCCGTTGCTATTTCAACRMMWWAWGAMMAAMARRWRRWKRARSWAWMASWACRASWWGAMMARAMWRAAMWWWRWWAKSKMRAWMAAGAAGAAAAGAAAAAACAGCATGACAAACATAGCGCCACTAGCAAGCTTTATAAAGAAGCCAGTGAAGAATCACTTGCTCGCCGTGCTACGTTTAACTCATCTAAAAGTGGTAAGGCTAACTTTTTAGGTGAAGGCGAATTGGTTGAGGCGATCAGCAAAGGTGATATTGAGTTAGATAGCRTTGCAACTGAAGATCTACCTAAAAGCCTTCAAGCCCTGCCAGTAGCTAAACAAAAAGAAATATTACAAGAGAAAGCAAGTAAACGCGATCAACTAGAAAAAGAAATGACCGTACTGGCTGAAAAACGTAACCAATACCTTAAAGAGGAAGTCAAAAAGTCTAAGGACAGTAGCTCATTTGACTCTAAGATGTTTGACACCATTAAAGACCAAGCAGCATCAAAAGGCTTAATCTATGATGCTGACAGTGCTAAATATTAATTAAGCGGCCCTGTTGTATTATCCCCCCTATAGCAGCAAGTACTATAGGGGGATATTTTATTCTTCGAAAGGAGAGGGGTCGCCTAAACCGACTCGCATTACTTCAGGCATATCATCAACAAACTCAATCACGGTTGTCGGCTCTGCGCCTCCAAAGCCACCATCAATCACTAAATCGACCTGCTTGCCAATTTTATCAACAATATCTTCTGGGTCAGTCAGCGGCAGTTCATCATCAGGCATAATCAATGTTGAACTCATCAAAGGTTCATTCAACTCTTCTAATAAGGCTAAGGCAATATTATTTTGAGGAATTCTAAGTCCAATCGTTTTACGCTTGGCATGCTGTAATCGTTTAGGTACTTCTTTGGTGGCCGGTAATACAAAAGTATACGCACCAGGTGTATGTGCTTTAATGCCGCGGTAAACACTATTATTCACTTTGGCATAGGTCGAAATTTCAGACAAATCTCGACACACTAAGGTGAAATTATGGTCGTCATCCAAGTCTCTAATACGACGAATTTTATCCATCGCCGACTTATCACCAATATGACAGCCTAAGGCATAGCCAGAATCGGTTGGATAAACCACCAAGCCGCCTTTGCGAATAATGTCACATGCCTGACTAATAAGTCGTTTTTGTGGGTTATCAGGGTGAATACGGAAAAACTGACTCATGAAGGAACCTTAATTTAAATATTGGAGCGTAATTGTGTGGTTAAAAGTCACTCAGCATAACAACTTACCTAATAAGCATAAATTATAAACTTAGCTGTTCAGTAAAGCTTGTCCAGATGGGTGTGCAAGATTCAGGCATTTGAGATAAGCGCCCTAGCTCAACCCAATTATTTTCAGGACTATGAAAATCTGACCCGCACGATGCAAATAGCTCAGCATCATTAGCTAAGCGAGCTAATTTTTTAATTTCTTCTGGGTGCTGTTGCCGGCCAGATACTACTTCAAAACCTATACCGCCTGCTGTTTTAAAGTCTGTAATCAATCGACGAAGTTTAGTGGCCGTCATTTTATAACGTGCCGGGTGAGCGATGATGGCTTGGCCTCCTGCTGAAGTAATCCAATTCACTGCATCCGCTAAATCAGCCCAATGACCCGCAACATAACCCGGTTTATTTCTGACTAGATAACGTTTGAATACATCAGCAATACTCTTAGCATGGCCATGCTCAACGAGGAATTTAGCGAAGTGAACGCGGCCTAACATAATCTCAGAGGCGTATTTTTGAGCCCCTTCAAATGCTCCGGGAATCCCTGCTTTTTCTAATTTTCTGGCAATTTCTTCTGCTCGGCCGACTCGAATATCACGCATCGATTTTAAACCTTGCTGTAGTTTAAGATTATCGATGTCTATATTCAAACCAACAATATGAATGGTCGTACCGCCCCATGTAGCAGAAACTTCAACGCCTGAGATAAGACTTAATAAGGTGTTTTTAGCTGCGGCGCGTGCTTCAATAATACCTTCTGTACCATCATGGTCAGTGAGTGCTAAGACATCAACACCCTGCTCAATTGCTCGACTGACAAGGTCAGAAGGAGAAAGGGAGCCATCAGATGCTATTGAGTGGGAATGTAGGTCGTAACATATCATCAAGCTATTTTAGCACTCCCTAGTCTAATTTTTATGCAATTGTCGCCTTAAACCTAAATAAAGTATTTCCTTCAATCGTTTTATCAGACTGATCAAATTCAAATTCAATTTGTTCACACTTTTTTGCTATTTCATACATTCCTATACCACCGCCTCGACTATGCGAATGGCGTCCGTCCCTTCTTGCTTCTCGATAAAGCCGCTTAACGGTTTCTCTATCACAGCCGATCACTTCGGTTAGCTTCGTTTCCAGTTTATCTTGATCCGCAATAGCCATTACATTTTGACTAAAAACATAATATTTGTCATCCAGTCCTTTACCTACAACTATCAAGCCTCGGGTATCAAATGGGACAGCGTTGTCATTCTGCTTCTGAGAGGAATAATTCATGATATTTTGAGCTACTTCGATAAATACCGTGAATATATTAATAGCGGTCTTTTTATTAACCGCATCGCCTTCCACTCCCTTTTCAAGGGATTCGGTTAAAGCAACCAGTAGGGCCTGCGTTAAAAGCCCACCATAAGTTAAAAAAATAACACCATCATTTTGTAAAACACTTTCTAGACTTCCCATTCTTTTCATAATGTTAATTCCAATTTCGTAGGTTTTATTTGATATCCGTTAATCGATCCCGCACTTCAAGAAAAACATCTAATTTATCAAAAAAGATATCTATTAAATTAGGATCAAAGTGCTTACCTCTCTCCTCCCTTAATAGGCTAAAGATCTTGTCATCACTCCATTTAGCCTTGTAAACACGCTCCGATCCAAGCGCATCAAATACATCCGCTAATGCAGTAATTCGACCATAAATATGAATTTCTTCACCTTTATTGCCCTGCGGATAGCCATTACCATCATATTTTTCATGATGTTCATAAGCCACTATTGAGGCTGTTTTCAACAATAACCGTTTTGAATGCTTCAGCATGTCATAACCTAAGCGCGCATGTGTATCCATGACTTTTCGCTCTGCATCATCAAGCCGGCCAGGCTTATTCAAAATGGCATCAGGAATAGCCACTTTGCCAATATCATGCATCGGCGAGGCTTCTTTTAAAATTTGGCATTCTTTTTCAGACAAACCATAAAACTTTGCCAATAAATAGCTGTATTCAGCTACTCGTTTAACATGATTACCCGTTTCTTTTGACCGACTTTCACCAATAGAGCCCATGGTAAATACCACTTCTCTCTGGGTTGCCTCAATCTCTTCACTTAAGTCTCTAATTTCTTGTAAACGCGTTTGTAGTTCATCATATTCACGTTGCTGACGTTTATCACTACGCTCCATAATCCGTTTCTGGCGAGACAAGTCGCGTGACAATTTATCAATTGTTTTACTTGATGACGCCTTAAATGCCTCAAGTTCAGCAATCAATGCCTGTTCATTAGAAAATGATTGTTCGTCAGAAGAAGACATGTTTATTTCTTCACTACCAAGTTAATTCGTAAGAATTCAAAGTCTTCGATAAAATCCTCTCCCGCCTCTTCTGCATTTTCATTATCAGCATCATAAATCCAATTAATCTCAATATCATGCGTATCTCTTTTCTCATCACATAAGTCAAAGAAATCAAAAAACAACTTTGAACTACTCGAGTTGAAATAGATAATTTCCATATTGATGACTATTTTATTTGTAGTAGTAAAGTAATCTTCTAGCCACTTCATAACAGGCGCATAAAAATCAAATGTGTTCTCAGGGTAAGACTTCCCTGACATTTCAATCACACCAGAAGCCGCATCCATACTTATTTTCGGTGTATATTTTGTCTCTTCAATGATTAAGCTTTCCACTTTTCACTCCTCAATATCATATCTCTCGCCGACGTTAGGTTGTTAAAGACCTGTGTAAATGCCGTTTCAGTGATCGGCTTTTTTAAAATTTGAGAGCCTAAATAAATCAATTTTTTAATCGTCGTCGAGTTCCGTACTGAACTCGCTACAATTATCTGTATTTCACTATCTGTTTCTCTTATTTTTTCTACTAATTTCAATCCTGTTATCTTGGGCATTTCAATGTCACAGATTAATAAGGACGGCTTGTATTGCTGGTACATTTTATATCCATCCAGGCCATTAACGGCTTCATTTATAATATTAACCCCTGCATCTTGAAGGAGCTTGCGAAGAATATCTCTTGCTAATTTAGAGTCATCTACAATTAGAGCTGTATGCATCATATCGTTATGCCTTAAATATTAATTTTCGTTTTCAAGGTAAATTTAGCACCCTTTTTTTCATTGATTGCTGATAAGGTGCCCAGCCACTTTTTCACTATTTGGGAACTCATATACAAACCAATTCCTGTACCGTCTTCTTTAGTGGTAAAATTAATTTTAAATATATCCTTAAGAATATCTTCAGGTATTCCTCCAGCATTATCGCTAATCTCTAAAATAAAATACTCTGCCTTTTGATGAGCTCGAATATCAATTACCCTACTGCCTATTTTATTCTCTATAAACGCATCTTTTGCATTATTAACAATATTTAACACTACATGCTTAAACTCATTTTCTAAACCGACTAACATTAGGTCATCCGCTACATCCAAGTTAACCGTAATATTATTTATTCGCATTACATCTTGTACCAGAACCAGTATATTTTGAATAACCTCTTTAACCGCAAAGGCTACGCCTTGCTGATTAGGTCGAAAGAAATTTCTAAATTCCGTTAATGTTTCCATTAAATGGTTAATTTGCAACGATGTATCGGCATTAAATGTCTTAATATAATCTTCGTCAATACCTCCTGCTTTAAAGTCATAATTGAGTAATTGAATATGGCCATGTAGCACATTAATTGGCTGCACCCATTGATGTGCAATGGCATCCATCATTTCACCCATTGCAGCCATTTGCGCCTGTTGGTGAAGTAATGCCTCTTGCTCTTGACGTTTTTCAATCTCCACTTTCACTTTTTCTTCTAACTCATCCTTATAACTTTCAAGTTCTTCATTTAACTCAATAAGGCGCATTTGTTGTTTATCACTTTGGTTTAAAATCACATCTAAACGCTTGCTTTGCTTACTGTATCTCAATAATAAAGAGGTTAAACTGGATTTCAAATCTTCATAATCAATATCTAGAAAGCTTTTTATCACTTCAATCATTTTTTCATCTTGATACTTCATATAAATACGTTTCCTAAAATTTAGATTCTGAATCCAATTACCGTAATATCATCATTTCGCTCTGCTTCTCCTTGATAATCTGCAAGGGCAAGCAGTAATAATTCTTGTTGATCAGCCATTGATTCCTGATAATTTTTAATAATCAGTTCCTTAAAGCGTGTTTTACCGAAACCAAACCCTTTTTCTCCTCCATTTTGATCGATATAGCCATCGGTAGTTAAGTAAAACTGCATGCCAGGCTTAACATTAATAATATGTTCTTTAAATTGGTAATTCGCATCTGACTTTTTATAACCTATCGAGTGACGAGAGCCTTTAATAGTGTGTAATACATCTTCATCCATATAGAGCAGTGGTGTTTCTGCGCCTGCAAACTTAATGGTTTTTTCCACTTTATTATAATAAAGTATAGCGCCATCAAAACCTGCATTACTAATACTGGAATCATCATCTTGTTTAAGAATATGCTTCATACTTGAATTAAAAATAGATAATATTTTAGCCGGACTAATGTCTTCACCCGTATTACGAATACGACCGACAATTTGTCGCTCAATCGCTTTGACCAACATAGTCACAAATGCCCCAGGCACACCATGACCAGTACAATCAATCATCATTAACAAATAATCTTCTTTATTCTTGAACTCTTCAAAGAAATAAATATCTCCACCCACTATATCYTTAGGGTGCCAAATAGAAAAGTGACCATCAAAACATTCTTGAAACTGCCGGCTTTCAGGAATTAAAGCACCCTGAATTAATGAGGCATATTCAATCGAATCTCGCGTGTGTTTATGAATTTCCTTTAATTTTTCTCGCTGCTCATTAGTCACATCCACCATGGTATTAAACCCTTTAAATAAGGATTTAAACTCATCATTACTCTCTGTTTCTACTTGAATATCATAGCGATTACTCGATGCAATATAGTTAATTGCTCGGCTTAAAGTAAAAATAGGCGCAGTAAACATTTTTTGTAATTTAAAGGCTAGAAGAACAATCACTATTAAGGCTAATATTGCCGCCATTAACTGTACAAATAACTGTTCAAGCAAGGCATCTTTTAAACGCTGTGTATCTGCAATAACCATAAAGGAACCTATCATTTCACCGTCCGAAATAATAGGTCGATTAACAACCATATGATCAAAATCAATATAGTCAAATGGTTCATTACTTACTTTTTCTTTATAAATAGCTTCTAAGACCTGCAAATATGCCTTCTCTATATCATGCTTCATATGAGATGAGAATATAACGCCAGTCTTAGTAATGTAGCTCGCTTGAATACTATTGTCCTGCTCTAAACTATGTAATATTGCTTTAGCACTAAGGTCATCATCAAACTCAACCGCAGCTAATAAGTTCAGATTAATAATCTCTGTCAATTGAGACAATACTTTAAGATCCTGAGTTTTTTGGCTATTAGCAGTATGGGTAAAGGTCGCTATAGACGATAAGATAATCCCCATCATGGCACTAAAACCAAGCAGGTAAATTAGTTTAGATTTTATCGAGCGAAAGCCTTTTGTATTCTCCATGATTAGAAACTCACCTCTGTTTTGAGGTAATAATAAGCACCACTATAACCAAATGGAGAGTATCTAGAATAAGGTTTCACCCCATTGTATCCAAAGATATCCCCATCTAATCCTTTCCACTTATTAGGTACAATATTAAAGATATTCAGCCCCCCTAATGAAACATTAATACTGTTATTAACGGCATATGTCACGTCCAAATCTGTCGTCCATGCCGAGTCAAACTTATACGCCACATCTTCCATCGCCTGCTTATAAGAACCATAGCGACTTAAGTTTGCCGTAATATCAAATTGGTTAATATGGTAATGAGTTAAAAACCTCAATGCGGACTTGGGCTGGCCACTTTCTACTCGAACAAGTTGATCAAATGAATTGCTTTCATTAATTACCGAGCCATTAAAGTTAACGATTTCATTTTTGCTGTAGTTGTACCAAATGCCCACATCCAATTTAGATTTATTTTCAAATGAATGACTTACATTTAATTTTACATCCACACCTTTTGTTTCAGTATTAACAGCATTGGTAAAAAATCGTGCTTTTGCCACACCATAAGACGCTAATGTCGCCAATTGTGCCGCTGTTTGTCCCGTTAATTCACTCGACAACATAATCCTGTCATCTACTTCAGTATAAAAATAATCAACCATGACTGAAATGTCTTTTGTCGGTTGATACACACTACCAATAGTGAAGTGCCTAGATTTTTCAGGTTCTAATTCTTCTGCACCGAGTGCTTGTGCTACAGCATGATCARCTGTAAATGTACCTTGGCTGGTTAAAACCCCACCATCTAAAAAGGAAGATATTTGCGAGTAGCTTGTTTGAGCTAAAGAAGGCGCTCGAAATCCCGTGCTAGCCGAGGCTCGAAGAAATACCTTAGAAGTGACATTATAATCGGCCGCAACTTTAATATTTGATGTTGAACCAAAATCTGAAAAGCTTTCATAACGCCCCGCTGTCTCGAATGATAAATCATCTGTTAATTGATAAGTAATATCAGAATAAAGGGCGTAACTAGTTCTACTAGAATCGGTTTCATTTTCAGGCTTAAAGCCAGCAAAACCTTGTGATGCCGTACCGGTATAAGAAGCAAGTTCACCTGCTTCTATTTTGTATTTTTCATAGCGATATTCTAGCCCTGCCGCTAAATCAAACTGGTTAAGTTTTTTCTTTATATCGAAATTAGTCGTGTTTTGAACAAAACTTAATGCGCCATTATTAAATGAGGTTGGTGATGCCATTGCCAAGCTATAGTTCATGCTGTCATTCAATGAAAACTGCATTTGGTTATAGCCATAGCTATTACTTAAATCCCAGAAGTAACTATTTCCCCAAAGGCCATTAACCCCGACCGCAATTGTGGTATCGACAATATCAGCATGAATAGCAGGTAAAAAACCATCTGGGAAAATTGGTCGAGTATTATCTGGGGTTCTAAAAAATGCACTCGCGTCACTGTTTCGGTGATTAAAGGTTGCATTAGAATAAAATACCAAGTCATTTTTTTGAGGCATTTCAGCATTAAATGTAGCTAAAATATTTTGTGAGTCAGGTATTCCCACATGTGTTTTTACTGCTGGCACAGCTAAACGACGGTCTGTTCCTGCTCGCTGTGTTTCATTTTGCTCTCGTAGGGATACACTCAAATTAACAAAGCCATCATATTTAAGCGCTTGCGATATAAAACCATCAATATATATTTGGTCCCCATCACCTTGTTTACGTTGACCGACTGATGCCGTTAAACTATTTTGATGGCCGATTCCTTTCAAAATAATATTAATAACACCGGCAATTGCATCTGAGCCATATTGTGCAGCGGCACCATCACGGAGTATTTCTATTTTCTCAATCGATTTAACTGCAATGGTATCAAGGTCGACACTACTTGAACCGCGACCTATAACACCATTAACATGAAGTAGTGATGATGAATGTATGCGCTTACCATTGATTAACACTAAAACCTGATCAGAGCCCATTCCTCTCAAGGTAAAGGCTCGAACATGATCACTACCATCTGCAACGGAAGTTTCAGGCGCATTAAACCCTGCAACAAAGTAACGCAATACATCAGTTAATGAGGTTAAACCAGAACGGTTTATTTGTGTATAAGTGATCGCATCTACTGGCGTACGAGAGTGCAGGATATTTCTCGCGCCATTACGCGCGCCCACATCAGCTTTTAACTCTGTTTCAAGGCCGAGAATATCTTCTAGGCTTTCTTCAAATAAGTCTTCACTTGCATAAGCACCTATACAAGTAGAAAATAGTGCAGCAACAATTAAAGTATTCAATGTTATTTGATACATATTCAATACCACTACATTCCCCTTCAATATTGAGGCTATGCAGTGTTCGTGAGCAGAAGAATTCCTTATCCCTCTACGCGAACCAATGAATTGGCTTTTATTCCATTATATAAGCCAAGAATGCTTTAGCTAACACATGTCTAAGACATAAAACAATAACACACTCACAGTATTTTTTATCAGAATACTAATTATTCAACTAATTCAGCAATTTTTAATAATGACGAGCTAATAAGCAAATGTTCTTGCTGTGAGACTTTTCGGTTTATCTTTAACTTTATTTTCTGCGCTGCAAAATAAATTTGGATGATGCCTTCTCTTTCTGCAAAACCACGCGTATCGCTGATGGTGAGAATATTTTTACCTGAAACAGCTTGTAGAATACGATCTAACTGAACGTGGCCAACATCGGGTATATAAAGAATTTGGGGGGAGGCAAGTTTATCAATACTATCAATATAATTAATTTCAATCGGTTTGTTTTTTATTTTCTTACCCTTATATGTGGAGTCTAATAACTCACCAAAAGGATTATTCAGTACGGCAATCTTGAAGCTAACGTCATCAAAATTATCCCAGGTAACAAATTTTGCCACCTTGCCTATAATAACAGCGGTTAACTTATCCTCCGTTTCATAAGCATGCACATGACCAACTGCACACAGCACACAGATAAAAATGAAATAACGGCACATACTCATTCATGCTCCTTAAACAAACCTTTTAACACTATCGCGCAAAACAATAATAGAAGTCAACCAAATTAGACAACAAACTCTTTGCTTGATCACAGTTTATTCGCCATAATCCATCCTCAATAACATATATATAATCTTAAAACCTAAACCCTAAAAGACCCATCCAATGAAATTATTTTTTGACTTTCTGCCTATAGCCCTCTTCTTTATCGCTTATAAATTTGGCGGTGGACTCTATAATTGGAACGGTCAAGAATATGATGTCAAAGGAATCTACGTCGCCACAGCTGTCATGATTGTCGCTTCATTACTCCAAGTAATCATCACTTACATCCTAAGTAAAAAGGTCGAAAAGTCACAACTTATTACTTTAGTATTAGTGCTTGTCCTTGGTGGAGCAACGTTATGGTTACAAAATCCAGACTTTATTAAATGGAAGCCAACCGTGGTTAACTGGTTGTTTGCAGTTGCCTTTATTGCTACTCCACTGTTTAGCGATAAGTCATTGCTGGAGCGAATGATGGCAGAGCACATTGCACTGCCCAAATCTATTTGGTTTAAACTGAACATTGCTTGGATCGTATTTTTTATTGGTTCAGGGCTGGCCAATTTATATGTCGCGTTTAATTTCCCCGAAGAAACATGGGTAAACTTCAAGTTATTTGGCTTGCTCGGATTAACCATTGTTTTTATTATTGGCCAATCTATTTACCTATCTAAACATGCTACTGAAGTGGCTAAACCAAGTGAGGAAGCCTAGTCATGCTCTATGCCATCATAAGTGAAGATGTCACTAATAGCCTCGCATTGCGACAAGCTGCGCGACCCGCTCACCTAGAACGACTCTCAACGTTACAAACACAAGGGCGATTAATTATTGCAGGCCCCCACCCAGCCATTGATAATAATAACCCTGCTGATGCAGGCTTTACCGGTAGTTTAATCGTCGCAGAATTTGTAGATCTTGCTCAAGCACAGGCATGGGCAGATCAAGACCCTTATGTTGAAGCGGGTGTCTATAATCATGTCACAGTGAAACCTTTCAAACAGGTTTTACCATGACTAATACAGTGAGCTTGTTAGAAGACTTACTACAGTCTCTAAAGCCCATACACCTTACTATCCAAGACGACAGTCATTTACATGCGGGTCACGCTGGTAATACTGGCGGAGGGCATTTTACATTACTCATTGTCAGTGATGATTTTACTGGCTTATCATTAATTAAACGTCATCGTTTGGTGTTCGATACCGTCGGGGATTTAATGAAAACACATATCCACGCTTTAAGTATTCAAGCTAAAACACCGGCTGAATTTAGCGCTTAAGCTAATGGCTAAGTCATCGTCACAAAACCAAAAATTCCTGCAACAATTCGAGAGGCAACGTCTCAATAAAATATGCAACCGTATTATCGATTTACGTGGAAAAGTGGCCGGAGAATGCCAAGCCTATACATTTGGTGGCAAGACGCATCATCTAGATGACCGAGGCTATTTATTAGCCAAACAATTACTCGCCCATTTTAATGGTCAATATACTTTTGGTGTTTATGAAGGCATTCTGAAAACACTCACACAGTTAAAACAATCTAAAAACAAACTAGATGAGAGCGGTCCAGCAGGTGCTTCGCAACTAGTCGATAGCGTACAAATACCCTTCGTAAAATTTGAACACTTCTTACAACGGAAAGAAACACGGATTTTATACACCACACCAGTGGAACTGATGATTAATGATGTGCTTTACCATGCATCAACACTCGACATAACCAGCAGCTCAATTAATATTGTACTTAAACTGGCTTATACCATGACACAAGGTGATACCGTTCAAGTTCACTTTGCTGACCTTGTAAAACAATCTTCATTATTAAATAAAATAAACTATAAAGTACTGAATATAAGCCATGCTGATAACCGCACCACAGTTATTTTAACTCGGAATAAAAAAGATCAACCAAAAGTAACCGCATGGTTTGAGCAATGGGCAAATAAACATAATACGCCTGCTTATCTTGATCTTAATATTGAACTTTCCAACCTTACCAGCCGCTATTATTTGCGACTTTATACTCAATCATTAACTATGCCTTTACTCTGGCTTGGTCACTCAAAAGGCAGTGAAAATGTCAAAGCATTACATTTAATGCCGGCAGCCGAGCCAGTGCTTAATAAGCTGCAAGATGATGAAGGTAATCTGCAATTATCCTTACTCCCCATAAGCAATCTGAGTACTTCACAGGATGATTTTATTGTCGTCATTTACCATGAAGATAATCAAACCACCAGCCTCTCAGCGCCAAGAAATAAAGCCCACTTAGTTGCAAAAGTGATTAAATGGCATCAACAACATATTAATAGTCATCTATTGCTACTTAACAATACACAGTACCGCATCTCAGAGCATGATTTCAATCAAGAGATTCAGCCTATTGCTGATAAAAATGAATCCTATGCAACACAACTAGGTCAACGGTTAAACTCTATTCAGCAATCTATGACTATTATAGATATTAGTCATAGCTGTTCTCAACTAGATCCTATTGCACTACTCGACAAAAATGAGCTTATTGTTCCGAACGGTGACCTCAGCATGAGTATCCCAGCTCAAGCTAATGACTTAAAATATCAAGTTGAACGCCATACACAACGCTTTATATTACGTACTGAGATTCATGTTTCAATCAAAAATGAAATCTACAAAATAAGCAGTGATAATGCTTCAGATACCGGTTTATCATTCACCTTGCCCGAGAAAATTGAATTACCACCCAATACCCGTATTTTTGTCGATTTTGTTCGTTGGCAACGTCAAACAACACGCTCTAAATTCACCCATATCCCTTTTCTGGTTAAAAATACCCGTATTTGGCAAGGAAAAACTATTGTCGGTTTGGAGAGGGATATCACCAGCTGCTCTCCGGCAATTAATATTTCCTTTTCCGAAATAATGGAAAAAAATAAAGATAAGTTAACTCTGGATAATCAGCATATTATTTTGAGTCAAGAGACCCATATTTTCAGTAGCTTATTCTCAAAATCAATGACCGTGATACCTTTCTATTTAGGTAAAGATACAAATAATAATAGAGTCATACAAGCCATTGCGACCAGTAATAATAATAAGGCTGAACAATACCCCTCTTTATGGGTGGAACTTGATAATTACGTTATCTCATTTCTATCCATTCTTCAGGATATGGACAAAAATCAAGTTAATGTCAGCTTTGGCTTATATTGTTATCAAGATAATCATGGCCAGTGGACTATTAATACCGAATATGATTTTTCATCTACCTCTCAWAAATCAATTTTCTTATCACTTGCACTGGCCAGTAAACAGCATGTATTTTATCAATGCACATTAACTAGCCTTACTACTAAAATTGTAGAAGATGAAAAAGATCTTAATCAGAAATTAGCCCTGTGGCGTAATCACAGCCCGCATAAAATCAAGCAAGTCCGTGAAGTACTTTCCAGTTTATTTGCCATAGGTCAACTCAGTGATATTAGCGATATTATTGAAGCAGCTTATAAATCCAATTAGCTGGCTATTTTCATATTATCGATCAAAACAGATCCTGTTCTCGTATTGCCTCGAATTTCAACATCATTACTGATAGCCTGAATCCCCAAGAACATATCCGCCAAGTTGCTCGCAATGGTGAATTCATCAATAGCATATTGAATCTCKCCATTTTCAACCCAAAATCCGGCCGCACCTTGAGAATAATCTCCGGTAACCATATTAACGCCCATGCCCATTGTTTCA
Organism: Gammaproteobacteria bacterium; assembly: GCA_002402245.1. Lineage (GTDB taxonomy): Bacteria > Pseudomonadota > Gammaproteobacteria > Nitrosococcales > Methylophagaceae. The sequence continues at coordinate 64,131 of NVVP01000006.1, forward strand.
GTAACAAGTATGCCTGTTCCCATTTTCTTAATTAAAGCAGCTAAGTCTAAGTCACCACTATCAACTGTTAAATTATGCACGCCGCCAGAATTAGCGGTGGTCGCCATGTTCAGTTTACGGGCGGAATAGCTGCTCAATACATAGCCTTGTAATACACCGTCTTTTATAATATCTCGCGTCTGTGTGGTGACTCCTTCACCATCAAATGCTGAACTGCCTAAGCCTTTTAAGAGATAAGGTTGCTCGTGAATATGGACAAAATCAGGAAATATCTTTTTGCCTAAGTGATCAAGTAAGAATGTAGATTTTCGATATAAAGCACCACCACTAATACCACCAATTAACTGGCCGAATAATGAAGGGGCTACTTTCGCAGCAAAGATCACTGGATAACTACCCGTTTTAACCGTTTTAGCATTTAAACGACTTAAGGTATTCTCTGCTGCACGTTGACCAATAGCTACGGCGGACTCTAAGTCAGCAGCATCACGAGCAGAACTGTACCAATAGTCACGTTGCATGCCTTTATCATCATCAGCAATTAAGGTGCTTGATATTCCATGGCGACTACTTTGACTGCTAGCATTAAAACCATGGCTATTGGCATATACTCGCCAACCTTGATGACTTGATACCGATGCACCTTCTGAATTATTAATTCTACTGTCAAAATCAAAACCTGCTTGCTCACATTCTGCTGCAATTTCAATGGCCTTACCGGCATCTAACTGCCAAGGATGATAAAGCGAAAGGTCAGGAAATTCAGTGGCCATCAAATCTGCATCAGCTAATCCTGCAAACTCATCATCTTGAGTATGTTTAGCTATTCCACATGCCGCTGCTACGGTGTCAGCAATAGCCTGCTCAGTAAAGTCAGAGGTGCTTGCTGAAGCCTTGGTTTGACCAAAGTAAACCGTAATACCCAAGCCTTTATCATTATTATGCTCTAAGGTTTCAACATCACCTTGTCTAACGCTAACAGAGAGGCCACTACTATGGCTCACGCCGACTTCAGCTGATGTTGCTCCTTGCTGTTTAGCTTGTTGCAATGCAATTTCTGCCGCCTGTTCTAATTGTGCTTTATTCATCTTACTTCTAACCTTATTTATTTTTCACACACAGGACAAACAGGATCTTGTCTGAGTTTAATTTCTTGCCACGACATCGATAGCGCATCAAGAAGCATTAGTCGCCCCGCTAGGCTTTCACCAATATTACTTAATAGCTTCAATGTTTCTACCGCTTGCATACTGCCAATAATGCCTAATAATGGTGATAACACACCCGATTCGGAGCAGGTTCTTTGTACTGCATCACTATCTTGATAAACACAACGGTAACACGCACTGCCATGCTCTCTCGCATCATAAACGGTAATCTGTCCTTCCATACGAATAGCGGCACCCGAAACCAAGGGCACCTTTTGTGCTTGAGTTACTTTATTAAGCAAAAATCGTGTATCAAAATTATCACTACAATCCACGACCACATCAGCTAATTCTACTGCCTTATGTAAGTCTTGCTCATCTAACCTTTCCGTAACAACTTCTACCCGACATTGACTATTGAGTGATTGTAAACGGCTTTTAGCAGAGTCCACTTTTAAACGGCCTAGATCCTCCTCACCATGCACAATCTGCCGTTGTAGGTTTGATACTTCCACCACATCATCATCCACCAGCGTTAACTTGCCCACTCCCGCAGAAGCGAGGTACATAGCAACAGGAGAGCCTAAGCCTCCTAAACCTATGATTAACACATGGCTATCAAGAATTTTTTGTTGACCGATAATATCTATTTGAGGCAGTAATATCTGGCGGCTGTAGCGTAATAACTCGTCGTCATTCATCCGTTTATCCCTAATCTAATCACACTATTATACGGCGAGTTTGCCCAAGGTCACACGATCATTACCACCATAATCTTGCTCTGATGACACCTCACTAAAGCCTGCTTCAGTAAAAAGGCTCTGTACCGAAGCTGCTTGATGGTAACCGTGTTCAATTAATAACCATGATTCCGGCTTTAAGCAATATTTAGCTTGGGTAATAATCAATCGAATATCATCTAAACCATCCTGACCTGAAACGAGTGCAGATAAAGGTTCAAACCGTACATCTCCCTGAGACAAATGCGGATCATCCTGTTCAATATAGGGAGGGTTACTCACTACCAGATCAAGGCTATTCTCAGCTACCGACATCAACCAACTACCTTGGTAAAATTGTACATTATCAAGGCCATGTTTTTTCGCATTACGTTTAGCCACTGAAAGTGCTGCAAAAGAGTAGTCTGTGGCTAAAATCCTAGCGTGTGGATGCTCAATTGCTAAAGATAAGGCCACCGCACCTGACCCTGTACCCAAATCAGCAACGGTCATGGTAGGTAACATTTGGTCTAATGCTAACGAGACTAATAACTCTGTATCAGGACGAGGAATTAGGGTATCTTTTGTTACCTCTAAATCTAATGACCAAAAGCCTCGCTGACCGATTAAATGGGCTACAGGATGCCCTAGCTGTCGCAGTGCAAGTAATGCATTGAACTGTTGTAATTGCGCTTCATCAAGCAGCCTTTCAGGCCAAGTATGTAAATAGACGACGGACTTTGCTAACACATGGCATAACAATATCTGACTATCTATTTCAGGACTTTCGCTGCCAGTTAATTGATCTCGCCCATATTGCTCAGCACCACGAAGATTCATTTAAAAATCAGAATAAAACAAACAGTGTTAACGCTACAACAGCAATGCCCAAGCCTATTACACCATTTTTCAATAAACTAATTTGTTCGGTCAAAGAAGCTAACTGATTATCCACGCCCTGATCTTCAGCTAATTTATTAGTCACAGTTGCACTTATCAATGGCTCTAATACTGTGCTGGAATACTTATGTAATACCGTATGAATGGCTACTTCTATTTTTTCTTGTTCTGCTACAGGATCATTTAAACTGGTAACCAACTCGGTCACTAGCGGCGTCAGCGTTGTTGATAATGCACTTTCTAGGTGTTGATTTACTTTTGCAGGAATTAAGTATTCTAATTGTGCGGTCAGTTGCGTGCCTAGTTCTTCTTCTTGCTCTGTCAGCCACACCTCACCTTTCTCGGCGACTAAACCTTCAATTTGATTAGGTATTTGCGCTTCATCAACTACCACTTGAACAGCTTGGGTAACCGCATCTAACAAGGTTTCTTCGATCGTTGCTTTACATGCTTGCAATGCAACCTTCTGGATCATTATTTCCATGTCAGCATTTAATTTTTCTGTCACATCCATCATGCTTGACTTCAGCATGACTGTCACTGCTGTTTCAATTTCAGTTTCAACTATTTGTCGACTAATTACTTCAGCAATATCTCGTGTATCTTCTTTAATTCGTGGCTCAAAATCATCTGCTAATGATGCTAACACTGTTTTTAATAGTTTTTCTTCATCTACAGGCTCCACAACAGGAACACTATCTTCATGCTTAACCGTCGCCAAAATATCAGTAAGTGTATTTGCCACAGGCGGCTTACTTAATGCTGCAATTGCACCTGCTGCAAGTGCTTGAATTCTATCTTCCTCGGTATCATTACCAGTACACATCACCACAGGAATATTCTTAAGCAATATATTATCTTTTATTTTTTTGGTGGTATCGAGCCCGCTCATGCCATCCATAATGACATCCATAAAAATAATATCGGGAAGCTCGCTCGTAGTAGCAAGATAATTTAACACCTCTTCTCCACTAGAAAATTCAACCACAGAAAAATCTGCGGCTTCTAATAATTTTTTTAATGTCAGTCGCGCTACTCGTGAGTCATCAACGACGATTGCTGTTCTTTGCATTATGTCCACCTTAATGATGCTTTATTTTCATACTATTTCTAAAATTGATAGCTTGAAATACATTTAACTTACTCGGTACACATCCAAATTTATTTTGTTAACTACTTGTCCTAGCATCACCACTTCACCTTGGTAACGCTGCTGCATATCACTTGCAAACTCAAAAAAATACGTCCGTTGGAATTGTAATCGTCCCTGTCGATTTCGTTTTATTCTTAATTTCTTCCAGCCCACCGTATCATTTAAAAAAGTCACTTCGATACGTTTACAACTATCTTTTGCCGCCGAAATAGCGATCTCTGCCGCGCCTCGACTATCCCACCAAAACCAGGCTAAGCCAAATAATAATAAAATGGTTAAACCATTATCAATCACCCTAAGTCTCCCCATAGAGTTTGAATTACTGCCAGTGCGGCTGCAGTGGCTGTTTCTGTTCTTAAAATTCTAGGTCCAAATCGTACTGGCTGAAACTCAGCTTGTTCAGCATTGTTTATTTCTTGCTCACTCAGTCCACCTTCAGGCCCAATCAATAATGCAATACTGTCATGCTTTTCTATTGTAGTAAAACCTGATGTTGCCTCAGGGTCTAATATCAGACGACATGATGCATCACTAGCCTTTAAAGCCTGCTCTAATGACATGATGGTAGTTAACGAAGGCAATACACTTCGTCCACTTTGTTCGCATGCGCTCACAATCACCCCTTGCCAATGAGCTAATCGCTTATCCGCTCTTCCAGAAGATAACTGGACATTACAACGTTCAGTTTCAACAGGAATAATACGATTAACGCCTAATTCAACCGCTTTTTGTAAGGCGTAATCCATTCTCTCACCCCTTGAAATCCCTTGTAATAAGGTGACATCTAAAGGCGACTCGACATTTATTTGTAGCTTTTCTTTTAATTCAACTCGAGATTCCCGCTTACCCACCTCAATGAATTCAGCATTATATTCGAGCCCCTTACCATCAAAAAGTTGCACTCTATTCCCTTTCTTCAGGCGCAATACTTGTACTGCATGGCGGTGAATAGCACTAGGAAGAGTGAATTCATCAAGATCGGAGTTTAACTCAGGACAATAAAGTCGAATGGTTCGCATAATATATTTTAGTGAAAAGGTTGAAGCTAGTTTACACCATGACCACAGCCCAGTATATTTGAACTACTCTCATTATTAGTGTCATATTCCTTTATGTTAGAACACGTCACAAAAATTATAATTAATGCCAGTAAAACAGAAGTTTTACCTTATTTTAATAAGGTCGAGCGTGATTATAAATCTGATGGCAGTGTCGTCACTAAGGCCGATCTAGCGATGCAGCATCATATAGAAAACGAACTCAGCAAAGCCTATCCTGATATTGCCTTCTTAGGTGAGGAGATGTCTGCAGAACAACAAGCTTCTTTACTCGCTTCCGGACAAGCATTGTGGTGTTTAGATCCTATTGATGGCACCAGTAACTTTGCCGCTGGTATTCCCTATTTTTCAGTCTCATTAGCTTTAATCGAAGATGGCATCGCTACCTTAGCCATTGTTTATGATCCCATCCGCGATGAGTGCTTTTCAGCTCAACTAGGTCAAGGTGCCCACCTTAATGACCAAGCATTATCATCGCAAGTCACCGAACTCGATTTAAACCAAACCATTGCCTTAATTGACTTTAAGCGTCTCAGCAATGACTTAGCTAGCCAATTAATTACCAATCGACCTTATGCTTCACAACGTAGTCTTGGCTCCATCGCATTAGAATTATGTTGGTTAGCGGCTGGTCGAGGTCATATCTACTTACACGGTAAGCAACAACTTTGGGATTATGCCGCTGCACAGTTAATTCTATCAGAGGCCGGAGGTTACTGTTGCACACTTGAAGGTGAGGCTATTTCAACCAAATACTTGCCTGCTATTTCAACTATTGCTGCATTAGATAAAGATTTATTTGTGCAATGGTGTGATTATCTGAAGGTCAGCGTTAATTCATATAATGAATAACTCATTCATTATCCCTGACTGGCCTGCCGCGGATACTATTCGAGCATTTTCAACCACACGTCTTGGCGGCATCAGTGCTGCGCCTTATGATTCACTCAATTTAGGTTTACATGTGGGTGATAATGCTGACACGGTTCAAGCTAATCGTAACCAGCTTATTCAAGATCTCAATCTACCTGAAGCGCCTCGCTGGTTAGATCAAATTCATGGTACACACGTTTGTTCTGCTCAAGACTGGCA
>NVVP01000070.1 GCA_002402245.1 Gammaproteobacteria bacterium
ATCAAGTCACCTTAGGTAATGGTTCTAATGATGTATTAGAACTGATTGCTCGTGCCTTTGTTTCACCTGCAGATGAAGTGTTATTTTCACAGTATTCATTTGCCGTTTATCCACTAGTTACACAAGCGATTGGGGCTAAAGCAGTGATTGCTCCAGCACTAGATTATGGCTATGACTTAACGGCTATGGCTGCTTTGATTAGTGATAACACTAAATTAATATTTATTGCTAATCCGAATAATCCAACGGGGACTTATCTAGCTAGTGATGAGTTAGAAACCTTTATTGCTAAGGTGCCTACAACGGCGTTAGTAGTGCTAGATGAAGCTTATGTTGAATATGGTGAGCAAGAGGTGAATAGCCTAGCTTGGTTAGCAAAATACCCTAATTTAATTATCACTCGAACGTTTTCGAAAGCATATGGTTTAGCTGGATTACGAGTCGGTTATGCTTTATCGAGTAGCGAAATTGCCGACTTATTAAATAGAATTCGTCAGCCATTTAATGTCAATAGCTTAGCCCTAGCGGCCGCCACTGCCGCGCTTAATGATGATGACTATATTAAGGCCACAAAAGAGTTAAATGATAAGGGGCGTGCACAGTTAATCGCAGGCTTGGATACATTAGCTTTAGATTATATTCCTACCAAAGGTAACTTTATTACCATTGATGTAAAAACCAGTGGTGAGCAGGTATTCACCAAGTTATTACAGCAAGGAGTGATTGTCAGGCCCGTGTCTAATTATGGATTGCCTAATCATATTAGAGTGAGCATCGGATTAGAAAGTGAAAATCAACGGTTTTTAGATGTCATGGGGACTATCTTATGATTAACCGTTTAGCGATCATTGGTGTGGGCTTAATTGGTGGTTCTTTATCGCTTGCGTTAAAACAAGCAAATGCCGTGACTGAGGTTGTAGGTTATTCTCGCCGAGAAAGTGAGCGACACACAGCGCTTGAACTTGGCATTATCGATCGTGCAGCAATTAGCATTGAAGACGCAGTTAAAGGGGCTGATATTGTATTCTTAGCTGTACCCATGGCTGCTATGGCAACTGTGTTAGCTGATGTGACACCTCATCTTGGTGATAACTGTATTGTCACCGATGGTGGTAGTGCTAAAGMWCMSSTSCNNRAYGAWRMKSRMSYGATYMYSGRKGMSMWGNNWMGCCMGWTTGTAGCAGGTCACCCGATTGCCGGCACTGAAAAGAGTGGACCAACGGCTGCGTTCGCCACACTGTATCAAGATCATCGAGTGGTATTAACACCTGTTGAACAAACAAACCCTACCGCCTTAAGCACAGTACGTGAAATGTGGACATTAGCTGGCGCTGAAGTATTTGATATGGAGGCCAAACATCATGATCTTGTATTAGCGGCCACCAGTCATTTACCTCATGTATTAGCGTTTAATTTAGTTGGCATGCTGGCGAAAAATGATGATTGTGATGAAGTATTACGCTATGCAGCCGGTGGTTTTAGGGATTTTTCACGCATCGCTTCTGGTGATGCCGTGATGTGGCGAGATATTTGTTTAAGTAATAGTGATGCCATTTTGCAATTATTACAACAATATCGCCAAGGCTTAGATGAATTAGAACAGGCCATTAAAAACAATGATGGTGAAACATTAAAATCTGTATTTGAACGTGCAAAAACTGCCCGTGATACACGGTTTTCTTAACAATTTAAATGTGGAGTTGAAGTCATTGTGAGCAGTGAGACGATGAAGAATTATATTGTACAACCTGGCGGTAAATTCCAGGGAACAATACGCGTGCCTGGTGATAAATCAATATCGCACCGTTCGATTATGCTGGGTTCATTAGCTGAAGGTACGACTGAAGTAACGGGATTTTTAGAAGGTGAAGACGCTTTAGCTACATTGGCTTCTTTTCGTGCCATGGGTGTTAAAATTGAAGGCCCTGAAAATGGCAATGTAACTATTCATGGTGTAGGTATGCATGGTTTGAATGCACCTAGCGAAGACGTTTATTTAGGCAACTCTGGTACCTCAATTCGTTTATTAAGTGGTTTATTAGCAGGCCAAGGTTTTGAAAGTACATTAACAGGCGATAAATCATTATCAGGTCGTCCAATGCGTCGAGTTACCGACCCATTAACTGCAATGGGTGCTGAAATAACATCAAATGAAGGCAAGCCGCCACTGACGATTAAAGCGGGTAAAAAGTTAACAGGTATTAACTACGTATTACCCATGGCCAGTGCCCAAGTAAAATCATGTGTCTTACTTGCGGGCATGTATGCAGAAGGTACGACTACGGTAGTAGAACCCGCCCCAACACGCGATCATACCGAACGTATGTTATCGGGCATGGGCTATAAAGTAGATGTGCAAGGTGATACCGTTAGCATTGAAGGGGGAGGGAAGTTAACTGCAACTAAGATTGATGTGCCTGCGGATATTTCATCTGCTACTTTCTTTATGGTTGGCGCAGCTATTTCCCAAGGCTCTGATTTAACATTAACCCATGTTGGTATTAATCCAACCCGTATTGGTGTGATTAATATCCTGAAATTAATGGGGGCCAATATTAGCCTTTCCAATGAAAGATTGACGGGTGGAGAACCCGTTGCTGATATTCGTATTCAATATGCACCGCTAAAAGGAATTAAGATTCCTCAAGATCAAGTGCCGTTGGCGATTGATGAATTCCCAGCGTTATTTGTAGCGGCTGCCTGTGCAGAAGGCCAAACTGTATTAACCGGTGCAGAAGAGTTAAGAGTAAAAGAAAGTGWTCGTATTCAAGCGATGGCAGATGGTTTAACTATTTTAGGCATTGATGCTCAATCAACAGAAGATGGCATCATTATTAATGGTGGCGTAATTGGTTCTGGTGAAGTTGAAAGTCATGATGATCACCGCATTGCCATGTCATTTGCTATCGCAGCGTTACAAGCAGGCGGTACGATTGTGGTTAAAGACTGCGCCAATGTGGCTACTTCATTCCCTAACTTTGTTGAGCTTGCAACAGAAGTAGGTCTAGACATAGAAGAAATCGATGGCGAATAATATACCTGTACTAACAATTGATGGTCCAAGTGGCTCAGGCAAAGGCACGATCGCACAATTACTTGCGAAAGAGTTGGGTTGGCACTATTTAGATAGTGGCGCTATTTATCGCGTACTTGCTCAAGCAGCGATTAAACATGATGTTGATTTAGCCGATGAAGCTAAATTGGCCACTATGGCTGAAAGCTTAGACCTTGTATTTTCACTGGATAAAAATGTACTCAAAGTATTGCTAGAAGGCAGTGATGTGAGCACGATTATTCGCAGTGAAACAGCGGGTAATGCCGCATCTAAAGTCGCAGCTTTACCGTTAGTGCGTGCTGCACTATTAAAACGCCAACATGATTTTAGACAGTCGCCGGGACTGGTCACCGATGGCCGAGATATGGGTACGGTTGTGTTTCCGGATGCTGAGAGTAAAGTTTATTTAACGGCAAGTGCGGAAGTGCGCGCAGAAAGAAGATATAAGCAGTTGAAAGAAAAAGGAATTGAGAGTAACCTTTCCGCCCTTATAGCTGATATTTCAGAGCGTGATGCGAGAGATAGTCAGCGAGAAGTAGCGCCATTAAGGCCTGCTACTGATGCGTTACAGCTAGATTCTAGCGCATTAGGAATAGAAGATGTTTATAAACACGTCATGGCTCGGTTTTTCGAGGCTGATAAATAAACATTTTAATAGTCTCATTTGAAATTTTTTAGATGAGTTTTTTAACTTCTTGCTTCGGCAAGTATTTTTAAGCGGTTTTATAGATTTTATAAAACCAAGGTAAATAATAATGAGCGAAAGCTTTGCGGATCTCTTTGAAGAGAGTTTAAGTCTAACACCTATGCAACCTGGCAAAATCGTGTCAGGTATGGTTGTAAGTATCAGTTCTGATGTAGTAATGGTAAATGCTGGTTTAAAATCAGAAGGTGCTATTCCTGTTGAAGAATTCTTTAACGAAAAAGGTGAAATCACTGTTGAAGTTGGTGATTTGGTTGATGTTTCTTTAGAAACATTAGAAGATGGTTTTGGTTCAACTCAACTATCTCGTGAAAAAGCCAAAGCAGCTGAAGCATGGATCAAACTTGAGCATGCGTTTGAAGACAATGAAACCGTTATGGGTGTAATGACCGGTAAAGTTAAAGGTGGTTTCACGGTTGAATTAGAAAACATTCGTGCGTTCCTACCTGGTTCTTTAGTTGATATCCGTCCTATTCGTGATACATCTCACTTAGAAGGCAAAGAGCTTGAGTTCAAGTTAATTAAACTTGATCGTCCACGTAATAACATTGTTGTTTCTCGCCGCGCCATTATGGAAGCAGAAAACAGTGTTGAACGTGAAGCATTACTAGAAACATTAGAAGAAGACAAAATCGTTAAAGGTATTGTCAAAAATCTTACTGACTATGGCGCATTCGTTGACCTTGGTGGTATTGATGGTCTTCTACATATTACTGATATGGCTTGGAAGCGTGTTAAGCACCCATCTGAAGTGGTTACAATCGGTGATGAAATTGAAGTTCAAGTTCTTAAATTTGATAAAGAACGTGAACGTGTATCACTTGGCCTGAAACAAATGGGCAGTGATCCTTGGCAGGATATTGCTAACCGTTACCCAAGCACTAGCCGCTTGCAAGGTAAAGTTACTAACATTGCTGACTACGGTTGTTTCGTTGAAATCGAAGAAGGTGTTGAAGGTTTAGTTCACATGTCTGAAATGGACTGGACTAACAAAAACGTACACCCATCTAAAGTGGTTCAATTAGGTGATGAAGTCGAAGTAATGGTATTAGAAATTGATGCTGAACGTCGTCGAATTTCTCTTGGTATGAAACAGTGCAAATCTAACCCTTGGGAAGATTTCTCTATGAATCATAACAAAGGCGATAAAGTATCTGGTTCTATCAAATCAATTACTGACTTTGGTGTATTCATCGGTCTTGAAGGTGGAATCGACGGTTTGATTCACTTATCTGATCTTTCATGGGACGAAGAAAATGAAGATTTAATTCGTGACTATAAGAAAGGTGATGAGTTAGAAGCGATTGTTTTAGCTATCGACCCTGAACGTGAGCGTATTTCRTTAGGCGTTAAGCAAATGGAAGATGATCCGTTCTCAGCTTATATGTCAGAACATCCTCGTGGTTCAATTGTTAAAGGTAAAGTAACGGAAGTTGATGCACGTGGTGCAACAGTTGAATTAGCGGAAGGTATTGAAGGTTACATCCGTGTTGCTGATATCTCTCGTGAACGTACTGAAGATGCAAGTAAAGTATTATCAGTAGGCGATGAAATTGAAGCTAAATTTACCGGTACATCACGTAAAGATCGTACTTTGACACTATCTATCAAAGCAAAAGATTCTCAAGAAGAATCTGAAGCGTTGAAAGAATATTCAGGTGCTTCTGATAGCGGTGCAACAACGTTAGGTGATTTGCTAAAAGCGCAAATGGACCAAAACGACTAATCATCGTTTAGTTTGAATAAATAATAAGCACCTAGACATTGGTTTAGGTGCTTATTTTTTCATTCATAAATAAATATAGATAAAATAAAGCTAGTCTAGGCTTATCGTGAAGGACATAGAAATATATGACAAAGTCAGATTTGATTGAAATACTCTCTGAGAAACAATCATTATTGAATTATCGTGATGTTGAGTTAGCAGTGAGACTCATTATTGAACAAATGAGTGATAATTTAGCAACAGGTGAACGTATTGAGATTCGTGGGTTTGGTAGCTTTACCCTGCATCATCGTCCACCAAGAACGGGTCGCAATCCTAAAAGTGGCGAGTCTGTTGAATTAAGTGAAAAATATGTACCCCATTTCAAGCCTGGTAAAGAATTACGAGATCGTGTTAATAATTCTGCAGGCTTCTAAGAACATTTAAAATGAATATCAGTCTGGAATCCCAATCAGACAAGAATGAAATTGTATTTTATGACGACACTCATGTCGTCATAAAATCACCTTCCCTCCCAGAATTAATTAACCTAACGGATAATTTTATTCTAACTCCACATACGCTTTCCACTAAACGAATAATTTCTGTTAATAATCCTCCCGATGTAGATTATTTAAAGAGTTTGCATATTGATGTTGTAATCTCAACACAGGCTTTAAATTTAGAAAATAGTGTTCGAATTCAACAGAAACTTGCGGATTATGCCATCGGGATAGAGTTCATGTCTTTTGGTGCTGCATGTCGAACCTATAACTTATTAGCGGCGGAGAATCGAAATATTTTATTAATCGCTGAGTTTGATTCGGGAATAATTCCCAAAGAATAAACGCAAACTAGGAATGACCATATTCTTTGTAAGCTAATTGTTCTGGCTGGATAGGGGATATAKAACGGTATAAGCTAATGATTCCTCATTGTTTTATTAATCTGTCTATTTGGTATCAAGGCTCAGAAGCTTGACCTAGGACAGTGAAGTGAGGACAATTGTTCCCTAGAATGAGTCTTTGTCACTGACAGAACTAGCTTCAAGGCTTTTAYTTACTTACTTGATCTAGATCAGGCAATGGGTAAGAGGCTATAGGGTAAGGGCTTAAATGCTGTAAAATGTATTTTGCTTTTATGATWTTTAAAAGTGATGAATGGGTTTTAAATTTTCGCTAGTTAAGCTCGGTTGAAAAATTCAAAGCCAGAAAATATTTTCATTGAAATAAGGGTGTGCTCGCTATGCAAGCGGAACAACAACAATATAGTTTTGAAGTGGTCAAGTGGTTCGCCTATATGGCGGTTGTCTACTTGGTTATCGGGACAGGAATAGGCGTATGGATTGCTTCGGAATTGGCTTGGCCAGTATTGAACTTTGATAATCCTTATATTAGTTTCGGCCGTTTACGTCCACTCCATACTAATGCAGTTATTTTTGCATTTGGTGGTTCAACATTAATGGCGACCGCTTATTACATTGTGCAACGTACATCAGGTGTACGGTTGTGGAGTGATAAGTTAGCTTGGTTTACATTTTGGGGTTGGAACCTCGTCATTCTGAGTGCTGTTATCACCTTGCCATTAGGCCTGACTCAATCTAAAGAATATGCTGAATTAGAATGGCCAATTGACATCTTAATTGCTGTTGTATGGCTTGCCTATAGCTTTAACTTCATCATGACACTGTCTATTCGTAAAGTGTCACATATCTACGTAGCTAACTGGTTCTTCTTAGCAATGATGATTATGGTGACTTACTTACACGTGGTGAATAGTTTAGCTATTCCGGTAGAGCTGTTTAAATCATATTCCATCTTTTCTGGTGTACAAGATGCGATGATTCAATGGTGGTGGGGTCATAATGCAGTAGGCTTCTTCCTAACGGCAGGTTTCTTAGGGATTATGTATTACTTCGTTCCTAAACAAGCGAATCGCCCTGTTTATTCATATCGCTTATCCGTGATCCATTTCTGGGCATTAACATTTGGTTATGTGTGGTTAGGTGCTCATCACCTTCAATATACTGCTTTACCCGATTGGACAGGTTCATTAGGGGCGGCAATCTCGTTAGCAATGATCATTCCTTCATGGGGTGGTGCAATCAACGGTATGTTTACCTTGAGTGGTGCATGGGATAAATTACGTACAGATTATATTTTACGCTTCATGATTGTATCGCTTGCTTTCTATGCTATGTCGACCTTTGAAGGGCCTATTATGGCCGCTAAAACAGTTAACGCATTGTCTCACTATACTGATTGGACTATCGGTCACGTACATGCAGGTGCATTAGGTTGGGTTGCAATGGTATCTATCGGTGCGATTTACCATATGGTGGAACGCTTGTGGGGAACTAGGATCTGGTCTGTTAAATTAGTTAACTTGCATTTCTGGATGGCCACAATTGGTACTGCGGTATACATTACAGCAATGTGGGTGTCAGGTATTATGCAAGGCCTTATGTGGCGAGCATATGATGATTATGGTAATTTAGCGTACACCTTTGTAGAGTCAGTTGCTGAAATGCATCCGTATTATGCGATGCGAGCGGCTGGAGGATTAATCTTCTGGTTAGGAGGTTGTATTATGTTATTCAATATTACAGTTACTATTCGTAAAGCGATGGCTAATTCAGCCGCTAAATCAGCTGCATTAGCTAACTCTACTATATAAAGGAGACTGGAATGTCTGAACATAACTCAAATAAACCAGTATCGTTTCAAGAGAAATTAGAAAAGAATATCTGGGCCTTAGTATTGGCAACAGCGATGATCGTTTCAGTGGGTGGGATTGTTGAGATTGTCCCTCTATTTTATTTAAAAACGACCTTTGAAGATATTAATCATCCAGAGTATGAAGAGTTGAAAGGAGTCCGACCTTATACTGCTTTAGAGCTAGCGGGCCGAGATATTTATCAACGTGAAGGTTGTTACCTTTGTCACTCTCAAATGATTCGACCATTCCGTGATGAAAAAGATCGTTATGGTCATTATTCATTGGCAGTTGAATCAAAATATGATCATCCATTTCAATGGGGATCTAAGCGTACAGGGCCAGATATTGCGCGTTTAGGTGGTAAATACTCTGATGAATGGCACCGACAGCATTTGCGTGCACCACGTAGTGTTGTGCCTGAATCAGTCATGCCGAACTATCCATGGTTAGATAATGCAACTATTGATGGGGTTGGAATGGAAAAACGTCTTAAAGCTATGCGAGTTTTAGGGGTCCCTTACAGTGATGAAGATATTAGAACTGCTGCAGAAGATGTTGAAGGTAAAACTGAAATGGATGCAATGGTGGCCTATCTTCAAATGTTAGGAACGATGATTAAATTTCAACCAGGTAGAGATTATCGTGACTAAACTTCAAGAATATTTTCATACAGACTGGAGTGCATTAACAGGCGCTGATTGGTTTGGTCTGATATTAACCGTAGTGGTATTTATCCTGATGGTCGTGGTTTATTTTTGGGTATTAAATCCTAAAAATAAAGAAAGTTTAGAAGCTCATCGCAACATGCTTTTGGATGAAAATGAGATAGAATCGGAGAAATAAAATGGCAGATAAGAAAAATAGTCCTGCTCAAGTAAAAGATACGGGTCATGTTTGGGATGGAATAAGAGAATTAGATAATCCTTGCCCAAGATGGTGGTTAAATTCGCTGTATTTAAGTGGTTTGATCGTGGTGGTGTATTTTGTTTTGTATCCTTCATTACCCTTAATCACCGGTAGCACAAAAGGGCTACTAGGCTGGACGCAGATTAAGGAGTTTAAGAAGGATTTAGCTGAAGTAGAAGCGCGACGTAAACCCTTCGAAGACAGGTTGGCGATGATGACTGCAGAAGAAATTCTTGCAGATCAAGAAATGCTCAACTATTCGATTGGTTCAAGTAAAGTACTTTACGGTGATAACTGTGCGGCTTGTCATGGTACGGGGGGCGCCCCTGCGGAGTCAGCTGGTTATCCGAACTTAACCGATGATGATTGGTTATTCGGTGGCAATATTAATGACATCATGATGAGCATTGCTAATGGTCGCCAGGGTTCAATGATGGCCCATGAAAGCTTACTTGAGCCTGAAGAAGTTGATCAGCTAGTTAGTTTTGTTATTAACAGCTCAAAAGGTGTTGCAACAGAGGCTGAAAAAGCACTATTCACTGCCAAGGGGTGTTTTGGTTGTCATGGTGATGATGCTAAGGGTATTGAAGCAATGGGATCGGCTGATTTAACCGATAGAATTTGGCGCTTTTCAGGTGCTGAAGAGGAAATTCGTCATACCATCCTCCATGGTGTTAATGATGCCAACGATAGCCAAACACGTATCGCCGTGATGCCTCAGTGGAATGAGAAGCTAGCGATAATGATTGAAGCTCGACAATATGCCATTGAAGATGGTGAAGATCCTAATGATATTGATTGGGATGATGAACTTGAAGGTGATGAGTCGGAACGATTAACAGAAACAGATATTAAAAAATTAGCTGTTTATGTTCACCAGTTTGGTGGTGGACAATAATATTTAAAATTATAGTGATAAGTCATTATTGCTATTGGTTTGGAGTAGTATTATGAATGTGGATTGGGTGTCTATTTCTGTAATCGCAAGTGTGATTGCAATGATTGTTGGGCTTGCTTATTTTGTAGCTTATGCATTGAAGCACATTAACGAAGACCACTCAGAAGAGGATTAAACTTCATTTGAGTGATTAAAGGGCCGGCAGTCATTGCCGGCTTTTTTATTTATGCTTAAAATACCAAGTATCAACAGCAATATAATTTAATGCTTATATTGTGTGTGGTATAATTTCTAGATATTTTACATGTGATAGCAGGACAACACTGTGAATGAAAAGTTAGAAGATATCCCGGTCAATGTGGATGATATTTATGAAGAAATATCAGAATGGCACATTAATGCTGGCGGTATAAAAATAGTTGCTAAACGTCTTCCGGGAAAGTTTCGGACATTAAAATGGTTAGGTATGAGTATCTGGTC
>NVVP01000071.1 GCA_002402245.1 Gammaproteobacteria bacterium
AACTCAAGCCGCTGCACAATACCAAAACGGTCGCGTAATGGTGATGTTAATGATCCTGCTCGTGTAGTGGCACCGACTAAGGTGAAAGGTTCTAAGTCTAATTTAATCGATCGGGCAGCCGGCCCTTCACCAATCATAATATCTAGCTGATAATCTTCCATCGCGGGATAAAGTACTTCTTCAACAATCGGGCTTAAACGATGAATTTCATCAACAAACAACACATCATTAGGCTCAAGGTTAGTCAAGATTGCAGCCAAATCGCCTGGTCGTTCTAATACTGGACCTGATGTTTGCTTTAAATTAACACCCATTTCATTAGCAATGATATGCGCTAAGGTTGTTTTACCTAAACCAGGCGGGCCAAAGATAAGTGTGTGATCAAGTGCTTCTTTACGATTACGAGCAGCGGCCACAAATAATTCCATTTGCTCACTCACCGCAGGCTGACCAATATAATCACTTAAGGTCTCAGGACGAATAGCCAGCTCTTGGCGTTGCTCATCAGTTTGAGCGTCAGCAGAAATAAAGCGATCTTGTTCCATTAAAAACCTTTGGTCATGGAAGGGAATATATAAATAAGAATAAATAGCAGCCTATTTTCGCTAAAAATGACAATAATAGCCAGATATTTACATCCTAGTAAATACATATATACTCAAATCAATTCTAAAATAACAGGTATGTTTAATATTTCATGGGATTATCCAAGAAACTAGGTGAATGGCAGGATGCGAAACTCATCGATAGTACGACTGCCGAAAAAATAAGTGACTTTGAAAAGCAAAAAGCAAAGCCGATAGCACTTTGGGCATTTGGTGGTTTAGGTGCTTTTGCCATTATTTTAGGGCTCATATCAGTTGTGGCTTCGAATTGGATGCACACGCCAGACTGGCTAAAATTAACAGTCGATCTTGTTTTATGCCTTATTATCGCACTGACCTTGTTCCGCGTTATCAGCCAAAACTCTACTAGCTCACGCAGCCAATGGCTACGAGAAATACTAGTCATTTTTTATTATGGCTTCACTCTCGCCTCTATGGCGCTCATTGGTCAAACATATCAACTGGGCGGCAGCATTGCCAAACTATTATTAGTATGGACATTAGTGACCATCCCCATTGTATTGTTAGGTCGAGGTAAGTTTCTAACCGTATTGTGGATTGTAGGTACCAGCGTAAGCTATGCTTTAAATTTAGACGTATTTAATGATTTCATCAGACAGTTTATCTATCAAAACTATATTGCCGAGGCTTTACTAGCTAGTTTATATATCTTATCGCCTTTCTTGTTTATCATCTTATCTCGCATCCCATGGCTAGTATCAAACCGGCCTATTATGGCTGGAGAACTATCACGTTATAGCTGGTTAGCTATCATTATAGGGGGTTGGCTTTGCCAGTTCCTCTGGTATGACGCCATCAATACTTCAGACAATGAAATAATCTTACTGCAAATATTTTTATCCATTTGTTTGTTTGCTACCGCTGCTATGGTGACTTTTATTCCCAAAATGTATGCATCAAGAACAAAAGACACTCATTTGGCCATGCGTGTTGTATTAATATCCACCTTTATAATGGGTGCAACTGCATTATGGCATGAGGACTCATACCCTTTGATTGGCGCAATAGCCAGCATCACTTATATGTTTATATTAGCTTGGGCTGCACTGAAAATACACTCCATAAGAATGTTTAATGTTATGACAGCCTTCATTTGCATCCGCCTATTATTCATTTATTTCGAAGTGTTTGGTTCAATGTTAGAAACAGGTCTTGGCTTAGTGGTGGGTGGCGTAATAACGCTATTTGTAGTGTGGGGCTGGTTTAAAAAGTCAGCTTCTGTAGCCCACTATTTTGGCTTATCGCAGACCAGTAAAAGAGAGAGTGATACACAATGAACAATAAAAAACTCTTTACCGTTGTTATGATCCCTTTTATTTTATTGTGCTTGTTGATTGCCCGAGCTGAATATCATTTAAGCATGGGAACACAGTGGGATTTTGCTATTACGGGTTATGACCCTCGTGATTTGCTTCGAGGCCATTATTTACGTTTTCGAGTGGTTTATGACTGGCATGAGTCTAAAAATGAATGTAACAATGAGCCGGACTGTGCTTATTGCTTAACTGATGTTGGCAACCAAGCACCTAAAGTACAAATAGTACCGACTCGACTAGCAAAACAATGTGATGGTTTTATGAAGTATGATGATCCAGAGCAGCCTCTAAATCGTTTTTATATTGCTGAAACACAAGCAAAACTAGCAGAGGATATCTTACGCCAAGCTAGAATTGATAATACAGCCTATCTGAGGCTTTCAATCAATAAACAGGGTTCGCCGAGGATTGTTGACTTACTTATTGATGGTCAACCATTGGAGCAGTTGCTGAAAACAGCGCAGGAATAATTAACCGTTAAGTCGATTATTCCTACGCTTTTTCAAATTGTACTTAGTCGTTGCTATGTAGTGCAGTATTTAAACCGCCCCATAATGAACCATCCGTTACGATAGCTTCAACCGCACCTGTTTGGCTATGTCTTCTGAACAATAAACCTGATTGACCTGAAAGTGTTCTAGCTGAAACTACTTCACCATCAGGCATTTTGATTTTTGTACCGGCAGTGATGTAAAGACCTGATTCAATAATACAATTATCACCTAATGAGATACCTAAACCAGCGTTAGCACCTAATAAGTTCTTTTTACCCATTGAAATAACTTGTGTACCACCACCAGACAATGTGCCCATGATTGAAGCACCACCACCGATATCAGAACCATCACCGATAACGACACCAGCACTAATACGACCTTCAACCATTGAGCTACCTAATGTACCGGCGTTGAAGTTACAGAAACCTTCGTGCATTACCGTAGTACCTGATGCTAAATGAGCACCTAATCTAACGCGATCAGCATTACCAATACGTACGCCTTCAGGAATGACATAATCTGTCATACGAGGGAATTTATCGATTGAAGTCACATTAAGCTGGTGATCTTCGCCTGCAATCAATTCACGTAGACTTTCTACTTCATTAGGTAAAACAGGGCCTGCTGATGTCCACGCCACATTATTTAATAAACCAAATACGCCATCAAGGTTAATTTCATTCGGTTTAACTGCACATTCAGATAATAGGTGCAGTCTTAAATAGGCTTCTTCAGCTGATTTAGGTGCATCATCAACTGATGCAATTTCAACTTCAACAAAATCACCTTTAATTAGGCCTACTTTTTGTGCCAAACAGCTACGTGCAATTTCTTTATTTGAACGAGGAAACCATACATCAATGGTTGCGCCTGATTTGCTATCACTATAACGGTGACCGATTCGTTTAATTGTCATGTTTGTTTACTCTGTTTGTTTCAAAAATTATATAGATTAAAGCGGTATTATCGATAAGCCCTTAGCTTCTCTGCAATGCCAATTTAATGATTTGTTCTGTATTCAAGCCATCGGTGTCTAAACTACGCACCATTTTCTCTGCTTCAGCAGGTTTATAACCTAACGATGTTAATGCTTCAACGGCTTCATATTTAGCCCCTGCTAATTTAGCTGCAGCAGACACTACCGGTTTTAGCCCCATAGCACCACTAATGTCTTTCAATCTATCGCGCATTTCGATAATAAGTCGTTCGGCTGTTTTTTTACCTACGCCAGGCAAGCGAGTCAAGCTTGCAGCATCACCTTCTTGCACACTTCGAGCAAAATCATCCACATCACTGCCCGATAAAATAGTCAGTGCTAACTTGGCCCCAACACCATTAACTTTCAATAAACTACGGAATAATAAACGTTCGCGTGTAGTTGAAAATCCATATAGAAGTTGAGCATCTTCACGCACAATTAAATGAGTGAACAGCATCACTTCTTCATTAATATCAGGTAGAAGGATAAAGGTAGACATTGGCGCCGCGACTTCGTAGCCCACACCTTGTACATCGAGCACTAAATTGGGCGCTTGTTTTTCTAAAATAATCCCACGTAAACGACCAATCATTTAATAATAAACCTTATAAATTAAAACCATCATAAAACGTAAGCTACTAGCGTCGACCATAACGTCCACCTCGTCTGGAGGAGGTTCTCATACCTTCTGGCAATTTACTTTTTGTCAGTCCATCTATTGCAGCATGATTCATATGTGTCATCGCACAGGCCAAGGCATCAGCGGCATCTTCATCGGGCGGCTCGGGTAACGATAAAATAAGCGACATCATATACTGAACTTGTTCTTTTTTCGCATGACCATTGCCGACCACGGCTTTTTTTATTTGTGTGGCAGTATATTCATGTACCGGTAGATGATTGCTCACTCCAGCACAAATAGCGGCACCTCGTGCTTGACCTAGTTTTAAAGCTGAATCAGCATTTTTATGTAAAAACACTTTTTCTATCGCCATCATATCCGGCTTATAGCGTTCGATAATGTCACATAGGCCGGTAAATATTAACCCCAATCGTTCAGGAAAATCACCATCACCCACCATCAAGCGGCCATTAATGATGTGCTTTACTTTTTGCCCTTCAAACTCAATTATGCCAAACCCCGTTTTACGTGATCCGGGGTCAATTCCTAGAATTCGAGGCATCGTCTAATTATTCGCTTAATGCAGCCATTACTTCATCAGAGAAGTCAGCATTTGAATATACCGCTTGTACATCATCCAAATCTTCAAAGGCATTGATCATTGCTAGGGCTTTTTCGGCCGCTTTAACATCCAGTGCAATGGTCGTTTCAGGGTGCATAGTGATTTCTGCTGAGATAGATTTTAAATCAGCAGCATCAAGCGCATCTTTAACCGCAGCATAGTCTTGTTGCAATGTGAACACGTCAATGGTGCCATCATCATTGGTAATAATATCTTCAGCACCCGACTCTAAAGCCACTTCCATTACTTGGTCTTCATCCGTGCCTTCAGCAAAGCTAATGATGCCACGCTTATTAAATAAGTAAGCAACCGAGCCATCGGTGCCCATATTACCGCCTCGTTTGCTAAAGACATTACGTACTTCAGCCACAGTGCGGTTCTTATTATCAGTTAAGCAATCTAATAAAATCGCGATGCCACTTGGACCATAACCTTCATAGACTATTTCAACATAGCTAACGCCTTCTAATTCGCCAGCACCACGTTTGGTTGCACGCTCAATTACATCACGAGTCATATTACCGCTTAAGGCTTTATCAATCACAGCTCGAAGACGAGGATTATTGGCAAGATCACTACCGCCTTCTTTTGCGGCTACGCTTATCTCACGGATAAACTTAGTAAATAACTTTCCACGTTTAGCATCTTGTGCGCCTTTACGATGCTGAATATTTGCCCACTTACTATGACCTGCCATGTGTTATGTCCTTTTCCGCTTTTTTCTGTTCAATTATTAACGTGATGACTCACTGATGTCTTTGCTAGCCAACTGAGGTTTATACCAATGTGTTCCAGTTTTTATAAACACCGCTGCGTCCATAAACTTGGTCAAAATACATTGATTGCAACTGTTCAGTAATCGGTCCTCGACCACCATTACCAATACTGCGATTATCTAATTCACGAATAGGCGTTACTTCTGCTGCCGTACCAGTGAAGAAAGCTTCATCAGCAACATATACTTCATCACGAGTAATACGTTTCTCAACCACTTTCAGACCAATATCTTCAGCCAAGGTCATGATAGTTGCTCGAGTAATGCCTTCTAATGCAGAGGTTAGTTCAGGTGTGTACAACACGCCATCACGTATCATGAAGAAGTTCTCGCCACTACCTTCAGCCACAAACCCTTCAACATCTAATAATAATGCTTCATCATAGCCATCATTGACTGCTTCTTGCAGTGCCATGATTGAGTTTATATAGTTACCATTCGCTTTAGCCTTACACATGGTGATGTTTACATGGTGGCGGGTAAATGATGATGTTTTAATGCGAATACCTTTCTGCATATTCTCTTCACCAAGATAAGAACCCCATTCCCACGCGGCTATCATGACGTGTGTACGTAGATTATCAGCACGAATACCCATGCCTTCACTACCATAAAAACACATCGGTCTTAAATAGGCTGATTCTAGGTTATTTTCACGGACTACTGCTTTTTGAGCCTCGTTTAATTCATCTTTATCAAAAGGCATACCCATACCCATGATTTTTGCTGAACGGAATAGGCGGTCTGTATGTTCTTGTAAGCGGAAAATGGCTGCACCTTGCTCATTTTTATATGCTCTAACACCTTCAAACACACCCATGCCGTAATGTAAGGTATGAGTTAATACATGTACTTTTGCTTCGCGCCACGGAACCATTTCGCCATCTAACCAGATAACGCCATCCCGATCTGCCATTGTTGGTGCAACCATAATTACTTCTCTATATTCTGTATAAAAATTAGTGCGGCTATTTTACCGTATTTCCACGGTGCGCATTAAACCAACGCTGCCAGATAGCCCTAACTTGTGGCTGATAGATTGCCACATCTGCAACCGGTACCATCGCTGGTACCTCCTGCAATACGCAGTGATTGGCTAAATTGCGATAAAAACGATAAGCCCCTGCTAATACGGCGCTATCTTCTTCACTCAATTTACCCGATGTCTTTAATGCACTAAGGATCCTAATATTATCGCTATAAAGTAACAATTCAGGCAAGGTTTTTGACCATGCCAACACCGAATACTGCACTAGGAATTCAATATCGGTAATACCGCCAACACCTTGCTTTAAGTCAAATAAGCTCTCAGTACTTTTATCTAACTGTCCTCGCATTTTGGCTCGCATATCGGCAACGTCAGTAATCAATGCTTGCTCATCTCGCTGTCTCGACATCACCTCTTGCCTAATATCGAGTAACTTCTGCGCTAATTGGCTATCTCCAGCAACACTTCTAGCCCGAACTAATGCCTGATGCTCCCATGTCCATGCATCATCTTGTTGATATTCGGCAAAGCCTGATAATGCAGCCACCAGCAAGCCGGATAAACCATTAGGTCGCAGACGCATATCAATCTCGTACAAAATACCGGCCGAGGTGGTCGTATTGAGGAGATGAATCATTCGTTGAGCTAATCGCGTATAAAACATGGCCGAATCTATTGGCTTGTCACCATCGGTCATTCCTTGAACAGTATCATCAAAAATAAATACTAAGTCTAAATCCGAACCGTAACCTAGCTCTAAGCCGCCTAACTTGCCGTAGGCCAATATAGTGAAGCCACATTGACTTAAGTCATCGTTATCCGTGCAAGGTGGTCGTCCATGTTTATCCACAAGATGACGCCAAACTAGTTTCATCACTTGGTCCAACTGAAGTTCGGCTAGTTCAGACAGTTGGTCACCTACTCGCATCAAAGGTAATACATCAGTGATATCAGCTGCGGCAACATGCAATGATGCTATCTGCTTAAACTCACGTAATAAATACATTTGTTGTTCAAGATCACCTTCATCAACCGAAGCTAAACATTGCTCTAAAGCGCTTTGTTGTTGCTGTCGATTAGGCACATCATATAAGGTACGAGGATCGAGTAATTCATCCAGTAAAACAGGATGCCGAGTAAGCTGTTTACTGATAAACGGGCTGGCTGCACACAATTTAACTAATTGAGAAAGCGCTAAGGGGTTTTCAACTAAAAGCGCCATATATGATGATCGACGCATCACCGCTTCTAATAATGTTATTAGTCGATCAAGGCTGCTGTCAGGGTTTCTAACAATGGCTGCTGCTTGAATTAATAATGGCAATAATTTTTCTAAACGATCTCGTTCTGTCACACCCAAATTACGACAGGTATGACTAGTCAATAAACTATCCACTAAACCCAAACATCGCTCAGAATGACTAAAGCCTAAATCATGTAGATAATCTATTTTTTCTTCATCAGTCGAAATAAAGAAAGACACCTTACCTTGTTCATTATCTTCTCTTTGTGGTGAAGTAAGCACTTGCTCAAAATGTTGTTGAACTTTATCGCGGTGATCCATTAATACCTGATAAAAATCAGCCCATGTAGTAAAGCCCATTAAACTGGCTATACGTAATTTACCTTCATCATCATCAGGTAATTCATGTGTTTGTTTATCCTCCCACGCTTGAATACGATGCTCTGTCCGACGCAAAAAATCATAGGCCGTATGCAGTTCATCAAAGGCATATTCTGACAACACACTACGCTTAGCTAATAAATCTAAAATGGTCAAAATAGGTCGTTGCTGCAAAGGCAGGTCACGGCCACCATAAATTAACTGAAACACTTGGCCGATAAATTCAATCTCACGAATACCGCCCGCGCCTAGTTTGATATTTTCTTCCATGCCCTTACGTTTCAATTGCGCCACGATCAATGACTTCATTTCACGTAAAGAATCGAACACACCATAATCAAGGTAACGGCGATAAACAAAGGGCCGTAGCAAATCCATGATTTCTTTTTTAGCGTGTGTTGTGCCCGTCACTGCACGCGCTTTGATCATCGCATAGCGTTCCCACTCACGACCTTGGGTTTGGTAATAGTCTTCCATTGAATCAAAACAGGCGGCTAATACGCCACTGTCACCAAAAGGACGTAAACGCATATCCACTCGAAATACAAACCCATCCACTGTGACATTATCTAAAGATTGAATTAACTTTCTACTCAGACGAATAAAGAACTCCTCATTGGATAACTCTTTACGCCCCCCCTGTGTATCACCTCTTTTCGGATAAGTGAAAATTAAATCAATATCAGATGACAAGTTAAGCTCACCCGCTCCTAGTTTGCCCATTGCCAGCACTACTAGAAATTGTTCATTGCCCTCAGCATCAACGGGTGTGCCCAATTGCTCTATCTGCCACCGATGCAATAAAGCTAAAGATTGAGAAATACAGGCATCCGCCATGGCAGATAAGTCACGAACTGTTTCAGCTAAATCAGCCCAACCCGCTAAGTCTCGCCAAATAATCCGCACCATTTCTCGTTGACGAAAATAACGAAGTCGCTGCTGCAAGCCTGTTTCATCCTCCACCTCAGCCAAGGCATGCTGTAACAGGTCAGTATAACTATCAGCCTGATAAATACGACTAATATCAGCTGAGCTTATTAACTCCTCAGCACGCTCACGATTACGCTCGCCCCACTGTGTGGCATAGTCACTACCCATCAATACCTGTTGGGCCGATTCATATAATGCATGACCCGTGGGTATTAAGCTTTGCCATTGTTCTGATAGTTGATTACTCACGTACTTTATTCCCCACCATAATGATCTATTAATTCACTTTTATCTTAATTGGAAAACAGCCTAATTACACTCAGTCTACCTTATCCGATTAGCTCTCAACAATACGATTTTTAGACCAAAAACAAACAAAATAGTTATGRWWRWYAKMGWRAKTWWASWYWKCYAYKMTWANGNTCANNCCAMKTRRTRKAMTNSYSTSANYKWATMTAAAACAGAAAAATCTAAACGGCCTCACTTACAAGAATTTAAAGATAAGGAAGAACCATTGATTAATCACTACGCACATAAAATTCTCACCTTCATCCAAGACTTAGGTTTGTTGGTCATTGCCATCTGTACCGTTATTGCAATGGGTATGGAAATATCTACTTTAATCGAAGTGCAAAAAGTAACCTTATCAGATCTCCTACTGCTGTTTATCTACCTAGAAGTCCTTTCAATGGTGTCTATCTATTTAGACTCAGGCAAGCTCCCCGTGCGAATGCCACTTTACATTGCGATTGTTGCTTTAGCTCGTTACTTGATCCTAGATATGAAAAACATGGATGACTTACGTATGCTCAGTGTCTCTGTTGCCACCTTGTTAATTGCTGTTACCGTTATGTTGATTCGCTATGGTCATATAAAATACCCTTATCCAAAATCACTAGATAAAAAAGAAGATAGGAATAAGAAATAACATTAGTGTTAATTATTAACTAACACTATGGCTTACGGTATATAAGCCAAGCATAAACCTCCCACCTAACAGCAAAGAGCCTCCCGAAATGGACGATAATATTTATCAAGCACCTAGGGCTGATTTATCTAGCCCGAATAACATCGAGGATACTGATAATGAATATTATGTAGTCTCCATTCGTAAATTTACTATTTTATTTCTCGCCACTTTTGGTATTTATTATCTTTATTGGTTCTACCAAAACTGGAGCCTTTATAAGGCTAAAAATGAGGCCACTATTTGGCTTATTCCCCGTACTATCTTTAATATTTTTTTTACCCATACTTTATTTAAAAATATAGATAATACATTAAAGAAAAAATCCATTGAGCACTCGTGGTCTCCTACTACTTTAGCTACTCTTTATGTCGTCATAACCATCATTGGTAATATTCTCGATAGACTTCCCGATGAAGCTCAATCATTGCCCGTTATCATAGCGTCAGTGCTAACACTTCCCCTTGTGGCTTATATCTTAGCCAAAGCACAACAA
>NVVP01000072.1 GCA_002402245.1 Gammaproteobacteria bacterium
TATTAACATTGCATTAATAGCATTTTATTTTAACAAAACCACGGCTATAAAACTAGAGTGAAGTTATCCATAATTCATACAAAAAACATCGTTATGAAATAATTAATCTACGCTGTAAAATACACAGATTATGATTTAACTTTAACTTACTATAAATACCTTATGCCTACCTCTATTTTATATAGCTTTCGTCGATGTCCTTACGCTATGCGTGCTCGTTTAGCCATTGCAACTAGTGATATTTCAGTTCAATTACGTGAAGTGGTATTAAAAGATAAACCTAGTGAGTTATTAACCCTTTCCCCTAAGGCGACCGTTCCGGTATTACTGACCGAAGATGAGCTACTGATAGATGAAAGTATCGATATTATGTATTGGGCATGGCGGCAATCCGACCCTCAACAGTGCTTAGATAGTTTAAATGAGCAACAGCACTCTCTCACCAAAGAACTTATTGCACAAAACGATGGTGAGTTTAAATCTTCTTTAGACCGATATAAATATGCTGACCGTTATCCCGAACACTCGCAAGATTACTATCGTCAACAGGCTGAAATATTCTTACAAAAATTAGAATTACAGTTAACAGCTAATGATTACTTATTAGGCTCGCAGCTCACACTTGCTGACTTAGCCATATTGCCTTTTATTCGCCAATTCGCCTTTGTTGATAAAGCATGGTTTGATGCTTCGCCTTACCCTAAACTACAACATTGGCTGGAACTCTTTATTCAGTCTGAGTTATTTGAACTCATTATGCATAAATACCCACAATGGCAGAGCGGCGACATAGAGACTTACTTTCCTTAAGCTTTATTTATTCGGATTAAAGTCTAAAAACTCAGCGGCACTTTGTTGCTCAGCTAAGAAAGGCACCACACCTAAACACGGTGCAGATATCATCTGTTTTAATGTTGAGATAATCTCTTCTGCCTGATCATTGTTCTCACATTGATTAGCTACCCACCCTTGTAGAACCAAGCCTGATTTCTTAATCGCTGCAACGGTTAATAAGGCATGGTTGATACAGCCAAGCTTAATCCCGACCACTAAGATAACGGGTAAGGCCAATAACTTGGCTAAATCAGCCATGGTCTCGGTATCATTAATCGGTACTAACCAACCACCAGCACCTTCAACCACTACACTATCTGACTGTTGTTGTAGCTGATTGAAACGCTGTTTAATTACAGCTAAATCGATGTTTTCCTTAACTTGTGCCGCAGCAATATGAGGAGCGATTGCCGGTGAAAAACTATAAGGGTTAACAACTTGATAATCTAAGTCTAAATTAGACTGTTCAATTAGCTTTAAGGCATCGTCATTACGTAAACCTACATTGGCCATTTCACAGCCACTAGCAATAGGCTTCATCACGGCTACTTGTAGGCCTTGTTGCTGAAATAATTCAACTAAGGCCACACTAATCCGTGTTTTACCTACATCGGTATCGGTGCCGCTTACAAATACGCTAGTCATTAAGATTTACGGCCTTGAATTTGATCGACAGAGATATGAATTTCGTTGCTATTCATTATTTTTTGTCCGGCCCAAGCATGTCCAAAAATCACTTCATAAGTTGCCGGCAATACGCCATCACGACGAAATGTTTCATACTTATTGGCCACAGCTTGAATCGATTTTTTGCCCGTTAAACCACGGCGGCGTGCTGTATTGACATTACGCGCACCTAATATCTTCAAGTCTTTCATTAATACCATTGAACTATCATAGGTCAGCGTATAACGATCAGTATCAAGTACAGGGTTAGCTAAGCCTGCATCCATCATTGCCGTACCGATATCATGCATATCATAAAACATATTTACATGAGGGTAATCATCAACACTGGCCCAAGCCTGACGCAGCTCAGTTAAGGTATCAGGACCTAAACTGGTAAACATTATTAAGCCATCAGGACGTAATACACGGCTGATTTCAGCAAAGCTGGTGCGAGGATCACACCACTGCAATGAAAGGTTGGCAAAGATTAAATCAACACTATTATCTGCCAGCGGCAACGCCTCAGCATCTCCTGCTAAATAAATAGGTTTGTTACTATTGGGGAACCAGCGTTTTAAACCTAAATTCTGCTGATAAACCTGCCTTGCCTGTTGTAACATCGCCGGGGCAATATCAACCGCCACTAACTGTGCTTTAGGGTAACGTTTAGCTAATAAGCTTAAATTTCTTCCGGTTCCAGCGCCTAAATCAACGATTCTATTGGGTTGAATTGAAACCAGTGACAAGCGCTCTAATAATTCATCAGCTGTTTGACGTTGTAATACGGCGACATCATCATAATGTGCTGCTGCATGGCTAAATGAATCTGCCACCAGCTGTTTATTGGGAAGTTCATTATTCATTTAAAAATTGTTCAATCTCATCGAAGCATCTATCTGCCTCAGCAATAAAAGGAGCATGGCCTGCACCGGCTATTAATGTTGTTTTCAATCTACTATTAAGCGTGATGGCTTCTACCATCATCGCCGCAGGAATTAAAGTATCTCGCTCAGCTAGGATTAACTTAAGTGGACAGTTTAGCTTTGAAAACTCAACTCGCATATCAGTGTTAATCAATAAATCCAGGCCTGCTTTTAATGCCTCATCAACGGGGGGAGTTTCAATCGCTAATTGAGTAGATAACTCATTTATCGTTTGCCGACTGTGCTTTGATCCCCTTGCCTGTAATAATAAAAATCGTTGTAACGTCGCCGTCTGATCTAAAGACAAATTATCAGCAAAGGCTTCAAATACCGTGGCTTCCATCGCATTTGGCCAGTTAGCTGTTTTAACAAAGCACGGTGTTGCTGCCAATAATATTAATTTGTCGACACGCTGGGGATAACGGTCTGCAAATGCAATACTAATTAAACCGCCTAATGACCAGCCTAAAATATGAGCCTTTGCTGGCAATATCTCGGCTAATTCGACAATCAATGCATCAAGCTCTAATGCCCCCGTCTGCCAATCACTTTTACCATGCCCAGGTAGATCCACAAGGTATAAGGTAAAGTGCTTGGCTAGACTTTCAGCTAAGTCATGCCATACCGCACTGTGCATACTCCAACCATGCAGCATCACTAAAGCCGGACCTTGACCTATAACGTTAATGTACATTGGCAAACTCCAATGCATCTAATAATTGGCTTACATGTTGTTCACTATGATTAGCCGAAAAGGTAATTCGTAATCGCGCAGAACCTTCAGCTACGGTAGGTGGACGGATAACACCGACTAAAATACCTTTATTTTCTAGGGTATTACCTATTTCTATCGCTTTTTTATCATCACCAATCACAATGGGTTGAATCGCCGTCTGGGAATCCATTAAGTGCAAACCTAAAGCCTGTGCTCCAGCTCTAAATTGGCTAATTAAAGTTTGTAGTTTATCTCGCCGCCATGTTTCTTCTTGCACTAACTTCAAACTAGCCAAGGTTGCAGCAGCAATAGCTGCGGGTTGTGCGGTGGTATACACATAACTTCTTGCTTGCTGAATCAATGTCTCAATGGTGACTTCATCAGCGGCAACAAAGGCGCCTGAGGTGCCAAATGCTTTACCAAATGTCCCCATGATAATAGGCTTGTCTTCAGCTTTAATATTCCAATGTGCTAACAAACCTTCGCCTTGTTTACCTAATACGCCTAGGCCGTGAGCATCATCAATTAATACTGCAGCATCATGTTTTTTTGCATGGTTTAATAATTCGGGTAATGGTGCAAGATCACCATCCATGCTGAATACGCCATCACTTACTATTAATTTATGCGCTGTGGCTGTCGACTGTTCTAACCGTCGTGATAATGCTGACATATCGGCATGTTGATAACGGTATTGCTTGGCCATTGATAAACGAGCACCATCCAACAGTGAAGCATGGTTAAGTTTATCTTGAATAATGACGTCATCACGACTCATTAAACCATCAATCACGCCAATATTAGCTTGGTAACCGGATGAAAATAATAATACTTTCTCGTGACCTATAAACTCAGCTAACTGTTCTTCTAGCTGTTGATGATAACGACTATGGCCAGTTAATAAATGAGCGGCACCACTACCGACACCTTGCTGTTCAACCGCATCAATAAAAGCCTGTTTCAAGGCAGGGTGATTGGCGAGGCCTAAATAATCATTGCTACAAAAAGAAAGTAATGACTTACCTTCTAGTTGAATATTTACCCCTTGGGCACTTTCTCGTATTCGCTGACTACGGTAGCGGCCTGCTGCTTTTCGCTTCGCTAAATCAGTGCTTAATTGTGTTGACCAAGGGACAGTTGCCATGGGACTATTCTCACCGTAGCTGCAAGTTTAGCCTACTAACTCTGCTGATGGACACGCCTTAACTTCTTTTAATTTAATCACTTTACGTTGTTTCTTTTTATCTGCTGTAGGCACGGCAGAAACAGGAGATGAATTTATTGAGTCATCGCCTTCTTGAGTGTTAATTCCTAAGCGTTTAAATAACTGTTGATCATGATCTGTATCTGGGTTATCGGTCGTTAATAATTTATCACCGTAGAAAATTGAGTTGGCACCCGCAAGGAAACACATTGCTTGCAGCTCATCACTCATACTTTCACGGCCCGCTGATAAACGAACGAACGATTTAGGCATTATTAATCGTGCAACCGCAATCGTACGCACAAATTCAAAAGGATCAATATCATCACTTTCAGCTAAAGGCGTGCCTTCAACTTGAACTAATAGGTTAATAGGCACACTTTGTGGATGACTCGGTAAGTTAGCTAAACCAATTAATAAACCAGCGCGATCGGCACCTGTTTCACCCATACCGACAATACCGCCACTACACACATTAATATCAGCATCACGTACATAACCTAATGTATCCAATCGTTCTTGATAGGTACGAGTACTAATCACATCGCCATAAAATTCAGGTGAGGTATCAAGATTATGATTGTAATAATCTAAACCCGCTTCTTTTAAGCGCTTAGCTTGGTGCTCTTCTAACATACCCAATGTGACACAGGTTTCTAAACCCATCTCTTTTACACCAGACACCATATCAGCAATGCGTTCAAGATCTTGGTCTCTTAAATTACGCCATGCAGCGCCCATGCAAAAACGACTCGCGCCGGTTTCTTTTGCCTGAGCTGCATTTTCTAATACTTTATCGATCTGCATTAAAGGCTCAGCTTTAACGGCTGATTCATGATGTGCACTTTGTGGGCAGTAACCACAATCTTCGGCACAACCACCGGTTTTAATGCTTAATAATGTGCTGACTTGTACTGTATTTGGATCAAAATTCTGGCGATGTGATGTTTGTGCTCGAAACATTAAATCAGCGAAAGGTAAGGCATAAAGCGCTTCAACCTCCTCAACTTTCCAGTCGTGACGTAATAATTGATCGGCATTTACATTATTTTCAGGCATGATATTACTTCATTAGATTTGAAAGGATAAAGTATTGATGTCCACAACGTTTATTACTAAGTTGGTACATCAATCAAAGCAATTATACAGCAAACTGATGCCAATACCGTGCCGACTATGCGGCGATTCTAGTCAATTACGTTCAATTTGTGATGGCTGCATGAATGACTTTATTAAATTGGCAACAGTGTGTCCTCGCTGTGCCTTGCCTTTACAGCATACGCAACACTGCGGTCACTGCCTTAATAATCCCCCTGAGCAAGATCTAAGCATTAGTTTATATCGTTATAGCGACCCCATTCGACAACTCATTCTCGACTTTAAATATCATAATCAACTTTATCTTGCGCCTTTCTTCGGCCAACTTCTGGCACAAAAGATAGCTTCAACATCACAAGTTGAACTACTAATTCCCATTCCCTTACACCCCAACCGGCTTAAAGATCGAGGGTATAATCAATCACATGAATTGGCTAAGTCACTCTCTAGACAATTAAACATTCCGGTTAACCCTCACCTTTTAACCCGTGTTATTGATACCCCGTCACAGTCATCAATGGCTTTTAAAGACCGCAAGAAAAACATGAGAAATGCATTTAAGTTGAGTCATCACAGTCTTGAATTACCTAAACACATTGCCATCATTGATGATGTGTTAACAACAGGCCATACCGCTAATGCCGCCGCTAAAGTATTTAGAAAAGAAGGTGTAGCCACTATTGAGATATGGACTATAGCCAGAACAGTTAAAGCAGACTTTAACGACTAATAATGGCAGAGGGATGACGAATTAAAATTGAATAATGATCTTTCGATCGTGAAGCCCAACCTCTAATTTCCAGCGATTTACCGATATAGCCTTCTAGCTCAGGGAATAGTGCTAGGTTCTGTTTGGCAATACGAATATCCACCTTGTCATTCAATATCAAACGAATATATTTTCGACTCTCTTTCAAGGCAGTAGGTTTAGCTAAAATACGCTGCCAACTAGAACGTGTTTTATTGTTTGGTAATACCTCTACTGCTATGGGCTGATATTCAGTCATTGACCAAATTCCCACCCGCTTATTTTCAGCCATAAGTTCAGCTTGTTGTAATTCAACGCTATAGCGTAAATTAGGAGGAATAATACTGAGTGTAGCTAAGCCGAGTTTAATCAGCTGCTGGTTGACATGCTCACCATCTTCTAAAAACACATGGGCCAACAATCGGCCATATTTGTCTTTTTGCTGTTTATCATATTCTAAAAATACCGTGCTAGAGGTTAACTTTTCTTTTAGCCATTCTTTGGCATCGATACCACCCGCTTGGCCCTGCCGATAATGACTTTCGATTTCGGGTGTATTTAAGCCTAATAATCGCACTCGCTTACCATTTTCTAGAATAACGGTATCGCCATCATATACTCGTTTAACAGTATGTTTATAGCGATACGTTTTCTGTACAGAAAGAACTAATGTGGATGTAGGCGAGGCTTGGTCGGAATAGCTTATATTGCCATTATTATCTTGGTGGCGATAAATATCAGCCCAAACGAAATTAGCCTGCATAAGCAGGCTAATTAATATCACTATCCTTAGTAATAATAGTCTCATCAACTCATTATTACATAGTTAAGCTGAACTCTGGTTAATCAGCGAACATTGCTCCATGCTGAGCCGACATCAAGGTTTTCTAACCAAGAAAGGAAGCGTGCGACATCCTCACCTTTAAATATAGCGCCATATTGTGGACAAATCATCTCAACATCACGTTTACGAACTTCAGCGATCCAACGCATTTTGGCTGTATTTGAAGCCATCCACCGACGGTGAAATGCTTCCATATATTGAGTATGATCATCAAAATCAGATACAAATAAATCATAAGCTTCGGGTAATAAAGCCGCACCAATATCCCCTGAAAATAAGATTTTTGCACCGGGATCGTAAACAGATAAATTGGCCGGTGAATGCATATAATGAGCAGGAACTAATTCAATATCATAGCCTGCTAAGGTAAGCGTGCCACCTTCATCAGGTACTGCACGAATATTCTCTAATTTAATGCCTATATGAGTAACATAGTTCACCCATGATTTAGGCATATAAACGATTAAATCAGGGTTTGCTTGCATCCATAATGGCAATGATGACAATACATTTGGATCTTGATGAGAAACAAAGATAGCTTCTACATTCGCTAATTCAAAATGTTTAGAAAACTCAGTTGCTACACTTGAAAAATTTTCAATACCACCGGGATCAAGTAATAAACCTCGGCCGTTATGCTGAATCAAATAATGATTAGTATCGATGATATCTTTATTCCGTTCAGCATCACGCCCCATAACCATCCAACTATGAGTATTTTTCTTATAAAGTTGCTCAACGTGCATAAAGCAATCTCCCCTGATTATGTTGTTGTAATTCCATCGCATCGGTGAGATCACGTAAAAGTGATCGTTGTCGTGCAGACTGCTCGCCCAATTGCCCCACCAGCTCTCTTAACATAGAGGATACGGCTTCAAAGCTAACACCATGCTCTCCAGCACTGGCGGCTTCAACCGATGAACATACCGCAAGGTACTCACCTTTTTTAACTAATGTGGCGATTGGAGATAATAAGTTAGTTAATGTACCGAGGCTTCGGCTCATTTTGTAATTGTAGCTACGAATACCTTCAGCTATTTTTCTCTGACCTGCCTCAAAAAATGTAGCGGATGTCACTGTTTCAACCCCATCTAAGCGCTGATGAACATCAAGGTAAACCATATAATTAGAAAAGAGTCTGACTAGGTTTGAGGCTAAGGTAACTAGTTC
Source organism: Gammaproteobacteria bacterium (assembly GCA_002402245.1). Lineage (GTDB taxonomy): Bacteria > Pseudomonadota > Gammaproteobacteria > Nitrosococcales > Methylophagaceae. Next base: position 8,206 of record NVVP01000072.1, read on the forward strand.
ACCAATGACTTTTTGTGTTTCATCAATACAGTCAGATACATCATCACCCAACAGCTGAATATCTTGAGTAAGTACTCTGAATGCATCACCTTCACTTCCTGCTCGGGCAGCACTACTCACTGCATTCGATGATAACAAATGCATTTGTTTGGCTAAGGGTACTAGCTTATGTAGCTCGGTATTCAAACTCACACACTGACGAAAGATGGTGTTATAGGCATCTCCCATTCTTTGTGTATATAAATTTCCGCTCACATTTAACCTCTTAAATTAAATCACTACATAATGAATCACGATACCCGCAAATAATGCTGCACCGACCCAATTATTATTGAGAAAGGCATGCWTACATTGTGCCGGCAGCCTGTTTTCAGTTATTTTTTGTTGATAGACAAATAAAGCAGCAGCAAGCACAACACCTAAATAGTAACTTATGCCCATCGATAAATTAGAGCCAATTAAAATCATAATGGCAATAAAGCTAATTTGTAACACCGCAATAATAATGCGGTCATCCTCGCCAAATAAGATAGCCGTTGATTTAACCCCGGCACGAATATCTTCTTCTCTATCCGCCATGGCATAAAACGTATCGTAAAGTGTGGCCCACAAAATATTAGCCAGAAAAAGTAACCATGCAATGGCTGGAATACTATTTGTTTGTGCAGCAAAAGCCATAGGAATAGCCCAGCCAAATGCCGCGCCTAAATAGACTTGAGGCAAGTGAGTATAACGCTTCATAAAGGGGTAGGTCGCAGCAAGAAATAGTCCCACAACCGATAACATAATCGTTAATTTATTTAATAACAGTACCAATAGAAAAGCCGTTAAACCTAATCCTGCAAATAATTTTAATGCCTGTTTAGCGGTAACCGCCCCCGTTATAAGTGGTCGGGTGGAGGTTCTTTCTATCAAGCCATCCACCTCTCTATCGGCATAATCATTAATTACACACCCCGCTGACCGCATGATAATAACGCCTAAAACAAAGACAAAAAGTACCGTCAAATTAGGCCAACCTTCTGCTGCAATCCATAGTGCAGATAAGGTTGGCCATAATAATAATAAAATACCAATTGGTCGATGTAATCGCATTAACTGACTATAAGCAAGTAGTGTCGGCATATTATTATCCCAATAAAGTCGGCAAGAAAATCTCATTGACCAGTAAAACTTTGCCGCTTAAATAAAATTTAGAACGCCGCGCCCAAAGCACTTCTGGTCGGTAATCTTCATCTAATACAGCCATTTCATATAACCACTGCCCTTCACTTAATAGTGCAATTTCAATCGGGCCTCGTTGTACCGTAGGATCAGTAAATAATACTTCTGCTAATGGTCTTGTGCCTAGCTTATTAAAGCGGTGTTTCATTGCATTAAAAGTAGCCAAAGGAATCACTGTTCGCGCATAAACATTAGCTCGGTCGCCATCCATTAAACGTACTTCACGTTGATAAGCCATTTGGCTAGTCGGAATAGATAAATGTAAACACTCATCAGGCAACGGTCTCATTGAGGAGTTACCTAATAACTGAACAGAAAAATCATGTTGATTATGTTTTTCTAAACGACGGGTTAACGATCCTGTCGCAGTTAACCACGGTGCTAATTCTGCAGGCATATTATGTTTTTGTGGCGTCTGCCATCGTGTCCAATTGTTCATCTTTTTTATTAAACCTGTCCTAGATCGATTTTGTTTTTAAACCAACGATTAATCAATGGTTCAATATATTGAGGGCTAAATTGTAAGCACTGTTCAGCGGCTTCTGACATCAGTTCTAATAAGTCCGCATCTTCTAATAAATTGGCCACTCTAAATTGTGGCAGGCCTGTTTGTCGTGTGCCTAACAGTTCTCCCGGACCTCGTAACTCTAAATCACGCTGTGCAATAACAAAACCATCATTAGTTTCACGTAAGCAGCTTAAGCGTGCTTGTCCATTTTTAGATAATGGCGAATGATACATCAGCACACAATGACTTTGCACGCTGCCTCGTCCTACTCGTCCACGTAATTGGTGAAGCTGTGCTAGTCCTAAACGTTCAGCATTTTCAATCACCATTAAACTTGCATTAGGCACGTCAACGCCAACTTCAATTACTGTTGTGGCTACCAATAAATCAAGCTGGCCTTGTTTAAAGGCACGCAT
>NVVP01000073.1 GCA_002402245.1 Gammaproteobacteria bacterium
TTTGATGATTTATTTAAGCATTTCTTTAGAGGACAAGGTCAACAACCTCAACCTTCACAGGCGCATTCTTTAGGGTCTGGTTTTGTACTGTCTTCAGATGGTTATATTTTAACTAATCATCACGTTATCAAAGATGCCGATGAGATCATTGTTCGCTTTAATGATCGCACCGAACTTGAAGCAACAGTACTTGGCAGTGATGAGCGTAGTGATGTTGCATTGTTAAAAGTTGAAGCAACAGGCTTAAAAGCCGTTAAGTTAGGCAACTCTGATGAACTACAAGTAGGTGAATGGGTTCTAGCCATTGGTTCTCCATTTGGTTTTGACCATTCAGCAACAGCAGGAATTATCAGTGCACTTGGTCGTAGTTTGCCTAGCGATAGTTATGTGCCTTTCATTCAAACTGATGTCGCTATTAATCCAGGTAATTCAGGTGGACCATTATTTAACCTTGAGGGTGAGGTAATTGGAATTAACTCACAAATTTATAGTCGCACAGGTGGTTTTATGGGCGTTTCATTTGCTATCCCGATGGATGTAGTGATGAATGTGGTCGACCAAATTAAATCACAAGGCTATGTCAGTCGTGGTTGGTTAGGCGTGGTCATTCAAGACGTGACTCGTGAATTGGCTGAATCATTTGGCCTTAATAAGCCACAAGGTGCATTAGTATCGAAAGTAATGCCTGATAGCCCGGCCTCTAAAGCGGGTTTTGAAGCAGGTGATGTGATCTTACGTTTTAATGGCCATGATATTCCTCAATCATCAGACTTACCGCCTATTGTAGGTCGCTCTGAAATAGGTAAGCCAGCATCAGTTCAAGTGATGCGTAACCATAAACGCATTACGCTTAAAGTAACCATAGAAGAGTTACCTGAAAGTGAAGAGCTAGCAAGAACTGATAGGAATGCAGGTCGTTTATTTGATGAGCGCCTTGCGATAGAAGTGAGCAACCTTACTGATGAACAGCGTGAACAATATGGTCTTGAAGATGAAGGTATTATTATTGTTAAGGTTGAACGAGGTGTAGCAGCAGATGCAGGCATTCGTCGTGGTGATGTAATCATGAGCATTAATAATCAAAAAATAACGACTGCCAAGCAGTTTTTAGACATTGCCAAAGACCTACCAGAAGATAAAGCCATTCCAGTATTAGTTCAACGTGGTAAAGGCGCTTTATTCTTAGCCCTTAAAATAGAAAAAGAAGATAAATAATAAACATCTATCATGCCTTATATAATTTAAGGCATGATAGAGTTTTATTACTTCTTAAGTGAACTTATTTATCTTCATAATAATAGCTTTAAATTGTAATTATTACTTTCCTAAAAACAGCTAGCAAGCTATACTATCCAGCTATTGAAATCTTGTCTTAGAGTAGTTATTTAAATATTGTAGGTTAGTAAAGTTATTTCTAAAATGGCTTTATATGAGGTTTAACAGGTTTTGCCGGATTGGCGGAATTGGTAGACGCAGGGGATTTTGAAAAGCGTCTGAAGCTTGAAAGAGACTGAAAAAAAATATGAGTCCCTCCGTTAAGTAATTAATGGTTAGAAAAACTGGATGAATTGCTGGAAAATCTAAACATGTCATGATGTAGACTATCAGCAGCCAAGCCCACTGAGTGGGAAGGTTCAGAGACTACCTGAGCATATGCGAATAGGCTTAATAACAGGAAGTAGCTAATGATTAAAGCGTTAGTGAAACAGCGTCCAGCCCCTTTTGTAGGGTGATGATATAGTCCAACTACCACGAAAGTGATTAGGTTAACGTCAAAATCCCCCGCCGCAAGGTGTCCCGGTTCGAGTCCGGGATCCGGTACCATATTAAAAAGCCCTGATAGAAATATCAGGGCTTTTTTATTTTATGGCCTTTTAGTTATTCTAATAAGGTTCAAACTAAGTTTCATTAAGCCACTGAATAGCCTTCGATCGGCTATAAAATACCTGTGATATAAACTCGTCTGATCGTAATACTGCACTGTCTATTTCTTCTCGTTCGGTTTGTTCGCAGCGGATGAGAAAGGCTGTTTTAGCTTTAATTAAAGCGTGCTGTTCTGAAATATATTGTGCAAGCGTTACTTTTTCTAATGGAAAAATATGAATTTTTGCCGCAACAAGATTAATTAATATTTTGGGGCTTGGCTTATTTTGCAGTAAAACAAGACCTTCTTTAATCGCTTGCATCCGTTGTTCATAAGTCACAATATCACTGTATACAACTTCAATAATCCCATCACCACTATCTAATTTAAATGTATAACTCATAGCTAAACCTTTGTATTTATTATTTAAGCGACTTTGCGTGCATGTCGTTCATGTAAAAAGTGAATCACTTCTGATCGCAAGTGGTTGTAGTGCACATCATCTGATAGTTCAAGCCGTTTTCTAGGTCGATCGAGATCAATGGTTAATACTTCACCAATGGTAGCGGAAGGCCCATTGGTCATCATCACTATTTTGTCAGATAACAGCACAGCTTCATCTACATCATGGGTAATCATAATGACGGTGTTTTTAAGGTCGGCCTGAATTTCCATTAATGAATCTTGTAGATGAGCACGAGTTAAGGCATCCAGTGCGCCAAAAGGCTCATCCATTAACAGTACTTTGGGCTCCATAGCTAAGGCCCGAGCAATACCAATGCGTTGTTTCATGCCGCCTGAAATTTCAGAAGGTAATTTATCCTTAGCATGAGTCATATGAACAAGTTCAATATTATGGTCAATCCACTGCTTCATTTCCTTGGCTGATTTTTTGCCTTTGAATACAGATTTTACGGCTAACTCAACATTTTCATAGGCAGTAAGCCAAGGGAAAAGCGAGTGATTTTGAAATACAATGGCTCGATCTGGACCGGGCTCATTAACCTCTTTTCCCTCCAATACAACGCCGCCTGTAGTGGCTTGATAAAGCCCGCCAACAATATTCATAACGGTTGATTTACCACAACCAGAATGGCCAATAATGCTGACAAACTCACCTTTATCAATAGTTAAATTTATATTATCAATGGCCTTAAAGGGGCCATTAGGCGTAGGAAACTCGATACTTACATGATCAATATTTAAATATTTTTGCATTATTATGTCCTAACGAATTACTGCGGTTTTATCATAAGAAAAGAATTTTTGTATGCTCAGCATAATGCGATCTAACATGAATCCTAAGATACCAATAGTCAGAACTGCGACCATTATTCTGCCCAGAGAAGCAGAGCTACCATTTTGGAATTCATCCCAAACAAACTTACCTAATCCTGGGTTTTGAGCTAACATTTCGGCTGCAATCAATACCATCCAGCCTATGCCTAATGAAATCCTTAAACCGGTAAAGATCATCGGAATAGACGAAGGAATAACAATTTTAAAAACAGTGGTCGCATAACTAAGTCGTAACACTCGACCGACGTTAATTAAGTCTTTATCGATTGATGACACACCGACGGCGGTATTAATCAATGTTGGCCATAATGAACATAAGGTCACGGTAATCGCCGAGGTGACAAATGACTTGGAAAACATCGGATCAGATGACACATACACCGCACTGACCACCATGGTGACAATAGGCAACCAGGCTAGAGGCGATATGGGTTTAAATATCTGAATAAGTGGGTTTAGAGCTGAATACAGTGTATTGCTAAGCCCACTTATTACTCCAATAGGTATGGCAATCAGGCTGGCGATAATAAAGCCGACAAATACCGTCCATAAACTGGTTAATATTTGGTCAAAATAGGTTTCTTTACCGGTATACGGCCTAACTTTGACTTTGGCATCAGGATCTTTAGCTAATTTAGCTTGATTACGCTTCTCTTGTCTTTCATGAAACTTAACTTCCTTTTCACGTTCTTGATAGTGTTCATCAACCAGAATTTTGGCTTGTTCAAGCACTTGGCTCGGGCCGGGAACTTGTCCCAGACTAGTGACTACCTTTGCAGCCCCTATATGCCATAGTCCTAAAAATAACAGGATAGCAATCAAAGGAATGCCGACCATTTTAGCCAGGTCTTGTATTTGTTGTTTTGGTGATTCACCTGTTATTAGTTTAACCAAAGGGATAAACCAGGTGAAGCCTGTCATTTCTAATATAGTAATTATTTTATCTTTCATAATAGTCTTTAGTGAGTCCTTTTAATATTCGGCTTACCTTTATTAGGTAAGCCGAATCGAGATAATTAAGACGATTTATTCAATAACATCTTGGCCTTTTAAACCGATTGAAAACTGCTCTAAATAGGCATTAGGTTTTGAACCATCAAAAGTAATGTTGTCGATAAACTCAGTTTGAGGTGGTTTGAAACCTGTTTCGCTAGCAAAGTCAGGGAAGTCTTTTGCATCTAATTTACCTTCAGCGATTAACTCTTTAGCAGCAATGGCATAGATATCAGGACGATAGACTTTTTTGGCGATATCCATAAACCACGCATCAGTTTTAGGTTCAGCAATTTGTCCCCAACGACGCATTTGGCTTAAATACCAAATAGCATCACTGTAATAAGGGTAGGTCGCATTATGACGATAGAACACATTGAAATCGGGAATGTCACGCTTATCACCTTTTTCATATTCAAATGTGCCGGTCATGCTGTTGGCAATAACATCATAATCAGCACCGACATAATTGCTTTGAGCCAGAATTTTAACCGCTTCAGGACGATTTCCATTATTGTTTGCATCCAACCATTCGGCTGCACGAATCAATGATTTAACCACTGCAATATGTGTATTAGGATTTTTATCCGCCCAAGATTGGCTTACACCAAATACTTTTTCAGGGTTATTTTTCCAAATTTCATAATCAGTAATAACCGGCACACCAATACCTTTAAATACCGCTTGTTGATTCCAAGGTTCGCCTACACAGTAACCGTAGATAGTTCCCGCTTCCATGGTTGATGGCATTTGTGGTGGTGGAGTAACCGAGAGAAATACATCAGCATCAATTTTTCCACTAACATCACCTTTATGAGGGGCATAATATCCGGGATGGAGCCCGCCAGCCGCTAACCAATAGCGTAATTCATAATTATGAGTCGATACGGGAAAAACCATGCCCATATTGAATGCTTTACCTTCATCTTTATATTTTTCTACTACGGGTTTTAAAGATGATGCACTAATGGGGTGAACAGGCTTACCGTCTTTAATGGGGATGTTAACTTTCATCTGCTCCCAAATTGAATTAGAAACGGTGATCGCATTACCATTTAAATCCATACTAAATGCGGTGATGATATCCGCTTTAGTGCCAAAGCCAATGGTGGCTCCAAGAGGCTGACCGGCTAACATATGAGCACCATCTAATTGACCATCAATGACACCATCTAATAGTACTTTCCAGTTTGCCTGAGCCTCTAAAGTGACATATAAACCTTCATCTTCAAAAAAACCTTTTTCATAAGCGATAGCCAAAGGAGCCATATCAGTTAACTTAATGAAACCAAACTTAAGGTCTTCTTTTTCCAACTCCCCGGGTGCAGCCATAGTGGCACCAAATGGTAATAATCCGGCCGTAATAATAAAACTTGCGGCGGCGAGTGTTTTAACAATTTTTCTTCGTGAAAATAAAGGTGTTTGGCTGTGCATATTCAACTCCAAAGTAAATTTTTTCCAAAAAAAAAGGCGTCCTCAAGAAAATATTCTTGAAAGACGCCTTTATCTATATTTCCCTACCAGAGGGAGCAACTAACAATCCGCCGTTGGATTGCCTATGTATGATTTAGTTATAGCAGAGACTGTGCCAGATTTTTAAATATAAATAATATCGTTTTAAATTATGATGTTATATGTTTTCTTTAAATATTTAAGATATTGATGACTCATAAGGATGCATTGTTTTGGTGCATTTATAACAAAGTAGGATTATTTAAAAGGGCAGGAGGAGGGGGACTTAGAGATAAAGTGGTCTTGGAACATTACTCCACCTGAAAATAGACATTCCCGAGTGGAGTACGATTTATTTAAGGTGCAAGCAGGGCTGCAGTATCAATGATATTTTGTGACAATGTGGCTAAACGTACATTTTGTTTCATAGCGGATGAACGAAGCAGTTTATAGGCTTCATCTTCCGAACATTGTTTTTGGCTCATGATTAAGCCTTTGGCTCGGTCAATAATTTTTCTGTCAGCAAGATTAACTTTGAGATCATCAACCTGTTGCTGCACTTTTTGGTACTGTTTAAAACGAAAAATAGCCGTAGTCAGAATAGACTCCACTCGGCGTTCATCTAAGCCATCTACCACATAAGCACTGACACCAAGATCAATTGCTTTAGCAATCACATCGTTACGCCCATCATCTGAGAAAATAACAATAGGTAATGGAAACTGTTGCAGAATAATTTGCAGGTGTTTAAGGACAGATAAATCTGTTGACTCTAATGCTAGAACAATAATATCTGGCATTACAGAAGTCATTTCACTTAATACCTTCTCTAAGCTACTGCCTTCTAATATGATTTTATACGGACTATTTGAAAGTGCTTGGCTAAGCACATTTCTAGCCTTTAAATTGCTGCTAATAATAATGGCATTGTGAGTATCAGGTATCATTTATTTACCAGGTTAAAATGGTTGAACTGTTTAATAATAATTAGCCGGACAACAATGCTGTCCGGCTAATAAAATCGTTATTTAGAACTTAACTTGTCCATATACCCAGAATTTTTCAGTGTCTACTTTTCCAGCTAGATCGCCTGCATTATAATCTGCATATTTTAGCCCAACGGTATAATGCTTTTTAAAGGTTTTTTGAGCTAAAAGATCAAACTCAGAACCTGCATCAATATGACCTTTATCTGTTTCAAAATCATGATACACACCTACTAGTTTAACGCCCATCACCTTGCCCACAACAGTGAAGTACACATCTTCTAAACCAGCAGCTGGTGTAGCTAAAAATGAATCAGCCCAACCTTGGAATGCATGATTAGTCCCAAGCGGAGTTTTAAAGCTAGATGTACCATCACCTTGCTGCATCTCATATGAAACTTTAGCTAACCAACCTTTATATTTACCACCTAATTCAGCTAGGTAGTAGTTCTGGTCATCCATCGTGCCATCTTTATAATCATCTTGCTTAGCAAACTCAGCAGTATAGATAACCTTAACGCTATCACTCACCGCTTTAGCACCAGATAGACGTAACCCTAGTGTTTTAGATGATGTTGCAGGTGCATCTTCATAGTCAAGTAAATAGGCATAAGCTTCTAATTTACCAATAGGTAATGCTGAATATTGGGCATTAAACAGGTGAGAACTCATATCAACCGAACTACCTAAAATTGAGTTCACTTTATTAATATAAGCATAACTCAATTTAGTATCAGCTAATGACGAGTTAGTTAAACTAAATGCATCAAATGATTGATGGTTTTGACGCCATAAAACATTACCGACGAAACGATGGAATGGTGCTCCACGGTATGTTAACTCCTGTCGACCAAATTTAAATTCAGTATCAAAACCATTGTATTGCAGATAGGCTTGATTCATTTCAGTACTATCAGGATCAGCCACAACAGAATAGCTGCTATCACCATTCACTTTGTCATCAAACTTACCACTACCTAACTCTGAAATATCTTCTGCTTCAATAAAGCCACTAAAACCATGAAATAAACCTGTTTTGTAGCCTAATGTTGTACGTAAAGTATAGGCATCGGCATCTTTACGTGCATTATCCTGTGATACCGCTTCATAACGAGCACGAGCTGAAAAGCTAACTTTACCTGAACTGAGCGCCTCATAGAATGAATCATCGGCATAGGCATAATTCATCGAGCTTGAACCTGCGGCCAGTAAAAGTAATGCGATAGGTTTTCTTGTAAATTTCATCATGTTTCCTTTTATAAAAAACAAAAAGCCATACCCAGCTGAACTAGGTATGGCTTCGTTACCATCAATTTATATGTTGTACTGCCTCGTTGCAGATAGTAGGGTTAAAGCATCATTTGTGCCATAAGTTTAACCCTATGAAAACTAAGTTAATATTGTTTTTGGGTAACTGGACATGCACCATGAGAGTACAAAATGGTTTATTTAAATGCACGAAATAGGGGAGGTAAAGCTCTATTGTAGTGGCTAGTTACACGATAAAAATTAAAATAGCATTCAAAAGGTTTCCTTTTGATACCTTTGATGTATCATATAAGATATTGTTTTTTTATCGCAGGAGCCAGTTATGTCAAAAGCAATTAAATTATCTGATCAGCTTGTTAAAGATGCTGTAATGAATGGTAAAGCTCAACACCGCAGTGCACCTAAACAAATTGAATATTGGGCTAGGCTTGGAAAAATAGCAGATGAAAACCCTGACTTACCTTTAAATTTTATTAAAGGTACATTAGTGGGGATTGAAGAAAATAAAGCGGGCGAAGTGTCAGAGTATCAGTTTGGATGATTGTCCATCAAACAAGCATATTTAAACGCCAAGTTAAAAAAATGCATAAATCAGAAAAAGTAGCTCTTGATAAAGTAGTAAAACAAATTATTTCAAACCCGGCTATTGGTGAAATGAAAATAGGTGATTTGGCTGGTATTCAAGTATTTAAATATAAACATAATTCACAGCTTTATTTAGTCGCTTATCAATATAGAGATGAACAACTTATTTTAACGCTTATTAATCACGGAACTCACGAGAATTTTTATCGAGATTTAAAAAAGCATTAATTAATAATATTAGGTAAGTGACTAATTTTCCTATCAATAAGGTGCTTATCGCCTTTCAACGAAATATGGACATCTTCTGACATGAAATTTTTAAACTCAACCCTTGTGCTACTTCTTAGCCTTAATACTGTGCAACTAGCAGCAAACGATGATGCAATATTAGCGGGGCAACGAGCCATGCCGGTCACAGGTCAAACTGCTATGGTGGTAACAAGCCATAATTTGGCCACTGAGATTGCCTTAGATATTTTGCAAGCAGGCGGCAATGCTATTGATGCTGCTGTGGCGGCAGGCTTTGCCTTAGCGGTCACTCAGCCGCGATCAGGTAATATCGGCGGGGGTGGATTTATGTTGTATTCGCAAGGTAATAGCGATGATGTGGTTGCCATTGATTACCGAGAAAAAGCCCCCAGCAAAGCCTATAAAGATATGTTTTTAGATGAACAAGGTAATAGTGATCAACACTTAAGCCGGTTTTCACACTTATCAGCAGGCGTGCCTGGCACAGTAGCGGGTTTTACCTTAGCGCTTGAAAAGTTTGGCACGATGTCTTTAAAACAAGTGTTACAACCTGCTATCGACTTAGCCACAAATGGTTTTGTAGTCCCTAGCCGGTTTGTTGAAGGCATTGCAGCAAGAAAACAAGTCTTTGATAAATGGCCGGCGAGTAAAGCGACGTTTTTTAAAGCAGATGGTAGTGCCTACAAGGCGGGTGAAATATTCAAGCAGCCTGTGTTAGCCAAAACACTGCAGTTGATTGCAGATAAAGGTCGGGATGGTTTTTATAGCGGTGAAACGGCAAGGTTGATTGAATCCGAAATGAAAAAACATGGCGGGCTGATTAGTTATGAGGATTTAGCCAACTATCAAGCAGAAATTAGACAGCCTGTACATGGAAGCTACCGAGGTTTTGATGTGTACTCTATGTCTCCCCCCAGTTCTGGTGGTGCCCATATCGTGCAGATTTTAAACATGTTGGAGTTATATCCCATTACTGAATATGGTCATAACTCGGCTCAAACTATTCATCTAATGGCAGAAGCTATGCGTCGAGCCTATGCCGATCGTGCTAGCTATTTAGGGGATAGTGATTTTGTTAACGTCCCYCTCAAAGGSCTRACATCAAARCCATACGCCAAAGAATTAGTKGRAAATATACAGCKGSATAAAGCAACACCGAGTGTTGATATTAAAGCRGGCAATCCACACCATTACGAAAGCCCAGAAACCACCCAYTTTTCTATTGTGGATCAATTTGGTAATGCCGTATCAAATACCTATACCCTSAAYTTTAGTTACGGYTCAGGAATTGTRGTGGAGGGKGCAGGCTTTTTACTCAACAATGAAATGGATGACTTTAGTGCCAAACCCGGMGCYATAAATGCCTAYGGYCTTACTGGTGGTGAAGCGAACAAAATCGAAGCTAATAAACGCATGTTAAGTTCAATGTCGCCSACTATTGTTAAGCAGAAKGGTAAYAATGTCTTAATCACAGGTAGYCCGGGTGGWTCWCGGATAATCAGYACMACGYTACAAGTGATTATGAATGTGATTGATCACAAAATGAATATCCAAACCGCAGTCAACTCAGCCAGAATTCATCACCAGTGGTGGCCAGATGAAATTCGTATTGAGCAAGG
>NVVP01000074.1 GCA_002402245.1 Gammaproteobacteria bacterium
ATAGCTAATAGTTCTGCATCAGACAATATTTGTGCGCCATGTTGCAGTAACTTTTCTCTCGGCCTTTCATCCGTAGGCCAATCCTTAATCGCCATGATCCTAATTCCCTTAGTAGCGTGTATCGGTTTAAAGACAATTTAATATACTGTTTTTAATAAAAACAATCACTTAATTTTGAATTTAAGGCTTGGAAATAGTATTCTATGCTGCCTTTTTCAACGATTTTGAAGTGCATGACTGGTAAATTATTTATAAAGACATTTGGTTGTCAGATGAACGAGTATGATTCATCAAAAATGGCAGAGTTACTTGCCGACTCACATCAGCTAGTAATAACAAATACAGCGGAAGATGCCGATGTGTTATTGCTTAATACTTGCTCAATTCGTGAAAAAGCACAGGAAAAAGTGTTCCACCAACTTGGTCGGTGGAAACGTTGGAAAGATGATAAACCTGATTTAGTGATTGGTGTGGGTGGTTGTGTTGCCAGCCAAGAAGGCGAGTCTATTCGGCGCCGGGCACCTTATGTTGACATTATCTTTGGTCCGCAAACCTTACATCGCTTACCGGTTATGCTGGAAGAGGTGAAGAAAAACCGTAAACCTAGCATTGATATTTCTTTTCCAGAAATTGAAAAATTCGATAATTTACCTACGCCTAAAGCAGATGGCCCAACCGCCTTTGTATCGATCATGGAAGGCTGTAGTAAATATTGCACATTCTGTGTAGTGCCTTATACCCGGGGTGAAGAAGTGAGTCGCCCTGTTGATGGTGTATTGGCTGAGATTACAAAACTGGCAGAACAAGGTGTGCGTGAAATAAACCTGCTGGGTCAAAATGTGAATTCCTATCAAGGCGAGATTAAGGGGGAGGAGCCTGCTGATTTAGCTATGTTGATTCATTATGTAGCCGCAATAGAGGGTATTGACCGTATTCGCTTCACTACCTCTCATCCAGTAGAGTTTTCAAATAGTTTGATTGAAGTCTTTGGTGAAGTACCTGAGTTGGTTAGTCATTTACATTTACCGATTCAATCTGGTTCAGATCGTATTTTAGCCTTGATGAAACGTGGTCATATGGCCTTGGAATATAAAGATAAAATTCGTCGCTTACGTAAGGTTCGTCCTGATATTAGTATTTCAAGTGACTTTATTATTGGTTTTCCTGATGAAACAGAAAAGGATTTTCAAGCGACAATGAAGATCATTGAAGATGTTAACTTTGATCATTCGTTTAGCTTTATTTATAGCCCGCGTCCAGGTACGCCAGCTGCTGCATTTGATGACACCGTACCCGAAGATGTTAAGAAAGCACGCTTACAACAAGTGCAAGCTAAGTTGTTAGAGCAAGAAGGCCTGCATAGTAAGGCGATGTTGGGCTCAACCCAACGTATTTTAGTTGATCGCGCTAGTGATCGGGTTGAAGGTGAAATGAAAGGCCGTACCGAAAATAGTCGCCTAGTAAGCTTTCCCGGTGATGAATCATTGATGGGTAAGTTTGTTGATGTCACCATTACCGAAGCCTATAGTAATTCTCTACGTGGCGAGTTAGTCGCTAATAGCGTTATTCTTTAAAAGAGACCCTTATTTTGACAAAAGCAACACCCTCATTAGAAAATATTTCGTTTGAATTAGAACCTTCAGATAACAATCGACTAGCCAACCTATGTGGTCATCTTGATGAAAATTTAAGGATGATGGAACGAGGATTTGGTGTTGAGATTAATAACCGTGGTGGCGTATTCCAAGTAATTGGCAAGGCTGATATTTTGGCCGATGTTCACGCTATGATTGTGGAGCTTTATGCCGAAACAGAACAGACTATTTTGGTGGCAGAGCAAGTTCACTTAGCTATTCGTAAGGTCGGTGGGCAAGAGACCGTTAAGATGGTAGTTGAAGATGAAGTAACCATTAAAACTAAACGTGGCTTGGTTAAAGCCCGTGGTCAGAATCAACAAGAATACCTACGTAAAGCGATGACCTATGATATTAACTTTGGTATTGGTCCAGCAGGTACGGGTAAAACTTATCTTGCAGTAGCCTGTGCCGTTGAAGCATTAGAGCGTGATTTTGTTCGTCGTATTGTCCTTGTGCGACCTGCGGTTGAAGCGGGCGAAAAGCTGGGTTTCTTACCGGGTGATTTGAGCCAAAAAATTGATCCTTATTTACGTCCTTTATACGATGCACTGTATGAAATGCTTGGTTTTGAACGTGTTGCTAAGTTGATTGAGCGTAATGTGATTGAAGTTGCACCATTAGCGTATATGCGTGGCCGAACATTAAATGAATCATTTGTTATTTTAGATGAAGCGCAAAATACAACCTGTGAACAAATGAAAATGTTCTTAACTCGCTTGGGTTATAACTCAACCGCAATGATTACGGGTGATATTACTCAGGTTGATTTACCTAAATCACAAAAATCAGGTCTGAGGGATGCGATTGACATATTGAAAGACGTTGAAGGCATCGGTTTTACCTTTTTCCAAGCCAAAGATGTGGTGCGTCATGCCTTAGTGCAGAAGGTTATTTTGGCTTATGAAGCCAATGAGCGTGAAGCTAATTCATGACCGCAACGGTTGATATTCAAAAAATATCTGCGGGCTCAAGCCCGGCCGCTGAACAATTTGAGTTGTGGGTGGATGCAGGCTTAGAGCATATTAACGAGCCGTGCGAATTAAGTATTCGTATCGTTGATGATGAAGAAAGTGCTGAGTTAAACTCAACCTATCGCGGAAAATCAGGCCCTACTAATGTATTGTCTTTCCCTTTTGAATCACCGATAGCGTTAACACCACGATTATTGGGTGATTTAGTAATTTGCGTACCGGTTGTAGAAAGGGAAGCAAAAGAGCAGAATAAAGTATTAGAACATCACTGGGCACATTTAGTCGTGCACGGTTGTTTACACTTATTAGGTTATGACCACATTGACGACGATGAAGCTGACCAGATGGAAGCATTAGAAGTGACAATTTTACAATCATTAAATATTGATGACCCTTATCAAGAGAAATTATTATGAGTGACGGACGATCGAGTAGCTCAAAAACGAGTTTGAACTGGATCCAGCGACTGAGCAAAGCACTATTTGAACCTAAGGACCAAGAGCAGTTTATCGAAATTATTCGAAATGCTTCTGAACGCCATATCTTAGATTCAGAGACATTAGCGATTGTGGAAGGCGCATTGAGTGTGTCACAAATGCAAGCGCGTGATGTGATGCTGCCACGCTCACAAGTAGTGATGGTTTCGCGTGATGCTTCGGCAAAAGAAACGCTGAAGTTAATTACCGAAACGGCACATTCTCGATTCCCTGTAATTGATGATGACCGTAATGATGTTGTGGGTATTTTGTTGGCAAAAGACTTGTTAGCAGCGGTTGTCTCAGCAGATGATTTTGAGTTCGACCTAGACAAGTTAATGCGGCCCGCGATGTTCATTCCTGAAAGCCAACGCCTGAATGTCTTGTTACGTGAATTTCGTACAAAACGGAATCATATGGCGATTGTAGTCGATGAATATGGTGGCGTTGCAGGTATGGTCACTATTGAAAATGTATTAGAGCAAATCGTCGGCGAGATTGAAGATGAGCATGATGTCGATGACGATGCACCTATTGTAAAACGGGATGAAAGCAATTTCACCGTAAAAGCATTGATGAATCTTGATGATTTTAATGAGTATTTTGAGCTTGAATGGAGTGATGAAGACTTTGACACTATTGGTGGCTTTGTTATGAATCATTTTGGCCATGTGCCCACACGGGATGAAAAAGTGACCATTGACCGCTACGAGTTTACGGTTATGCGAGCAGATAACCGTCGAATTCACTTACTTGATATGAGAGTGCTCTCGGAAGAAGAGATTCAGACAGATAGTGAGCCTAGCGAAACATAATGATCAAGACAGTGGACCGTGGCTCATTGGCAGCACTGATTGCAGGTGCACTGTTACCTTTATCCTTTTCACCTTTCCATTATTACCCCATTGCAGTCTTTAGCCTTGTAGCGCTATTCTTTCTGTGGAACGATGTCTCGCCTAAGCAAGCTGCATTTCGTGGTTTTATGTTTGGCCTGGGCTTCTTTGGTGTGGGTATTTCATGGATTTATGTTGCCATCCATGATTTTGGCCAAGCAGGCTGGCCGTTAGCAGGCTTAATGACCTTTGCCTTTGTCAGTTTTTTGTCACTTTATATTGCTGTGCTAGGTTGGCTTATTAAAAAGGTTTCACGTAAACACTTTAGCCATTACGACATACTTTTATTGTTACCTGTTATGTGGATTGGCTTTGAATGGTTTAAAAGCTGGTTTTTAACGGGCTTACCTTGGTTGGAATTAGGTGCAGGGCAAATCGATGGGCCCTTAAGCGGCTATACGCCTATTATTGGCGTATTGGGTGTTTCATTTTTAATCGCTTTATCTGCCAGTTTATTACTTATCACGTGGCAGAAAAAATCAGTACTGACGTTAATCGCAATAGCTGTGATTTGGGCTGGAGGACAAGGCTTGAAACAACAGCAATGGACGCAGGCTGAAGGCGATGAATTACAAGTCACCATTATTCAAGGCAATGTGCCTCAAGCGATGAAATGGGATCCTGAACAATTATTCAAAACACTAGCGTTATATGAGGCCAAAACCCAAGAAAATTGGCAGAGTGATTTAATCGTTTGGCCTGAAAATGCAGTGACTGTTTTTCATCATCAAGCGAAAGAGCTATTTTTTGATCCATTAGCTAAATCAGCCCGGGAAAATAACACTGATATATTATTGGGATTACCGGTGCTAGATGGTGAAAATAATCAGTATTACAACAGTATGTTGCTGTTAGGTGAGCAAGAAGGTTTTTATCATAAAAATCATTTAGTACCTTTTGGTGATTATGTGCCTTTTGAATGGTTAAGAGGTCTAATCGCCTTTTTTGATTTGCCGATGTCGGCATTCCGGCCAGGGCCTATTTCTGCCGAGTTGTTACGCGTCGCTGATCAGCCTGTTGGTATATCTATTTGCTATGAAGATATTTTTTCTACAGAGATTTTGCGTAGCTTACCTGAAGCACGGTTCTTAGTTAATGCGACTAATAATGCCTGGTATGGTGATTCATTTGCACCTCATCAGCATTTGCAAATGTCACAAAATCGATCTTTGGAAACAGGCAGAGAAAGTGTGCGAGCAACGACTAATGGTATTTCTGCTTTTATTGATCATCAGGGTAATATTAGTTCTCAAACCGAACAATTTGAGCTGGCAGTATTAACTGCAATGGTACAGCCCAGAATAGGGTCAACACCCTATGTGAGCTGGGGAAGATGGCCTTTATGCTTATTATCCCTATTCATGTTGTTGCTGTGGGCGTATTATCGGCAACTTAATGTGAATAATCGGCAGGCGGATTAATGCAGCTTTTAACGATACAACGAATTCTAGGTATATTATTAGGCCTATTTAGTTTTACTTTATTACCTCCTATTGCTGTTTCGTTGTATTACCAAGATGGGGCAACAGAAGCCTTTGTTGATGCCTTCTTTTTATTGTTGGCGGCGGGTTTCTTGATCTGGTTGCCTGCAAGGAAGCATAGAAAAGAGCTGAAAATTCGCGATGGGTTTTTAGTGGTAGTGATGTTCTGGGTGACGCTAGGTATTTCTGGTGCGATACCTTTTTATCTGACTCAAGTGCCGATGATGAGCTTTACCGATGCGGTATTTGAGTCTATGTCGGGACTAACGACAACAGGCGCAACCGTTTTAACTGGCCTAGATGATTTACCTAAAGCAGTATTGTTCTATCGTCAGTTTCTACAGTGGTTAGGCGGTATGGGGATTGTGGTCTTGGCTGTGGCTATCTTGCCTTTATTAGGTGTCGGTGGCATGCAGCTTTATCGTGCTGAAACGCCAGGTCCGATGAAAGATTCTAAATTAACCCCGCGTATAACAGAAACGGCAAAAGCACTGTGGTATATCTATTTAACCTTAACCATATCGTGTGCTATCGCATTTCATTTTGCCGGCATGAGCTGGTTTGATGCTATTGGCCATAGTTTTTCAACAGTAGCTATAGGCGGCTTCTCAACCCATGATGCCAGCATGGGCTATTTTAATAGCGATACCATTGAAATGGTTACTGTAGTGTTTATGTTATTAGCAGGGATGAACTTCTCATTGCATTTTTTGGCGTGGAGACATCGCTCGATCCGTCATTATTTTGCTGATTCAGAGTTACGCGTCTATTTATGGATTCTTTTTCTGTTATCAGTTATTACCTCAGTGTATCTTTATTTTACTCATACCTTTGATAATGTGTGGACTGCCATTCACCAAGGTGTTTTTCAAGCGGTTTCTATTGGCACCACCACAGGCTTCACCACGGCGGACTATTCCTTATGGCCTGGCTTCTTGCCAATAATGTTACTACTCGCTAGTTATGTCGGTGGCTGTGCGGGTTCTACCGGTGGCGGCATGAAGGTTATTCGAGTGATGTTGTTATTCAAACAAGGTTATCGTGAAATCTTACGCTTAATTCATCCTAATGCTATCTTCTCAATTAAAATGAATAATAAGGCCTTACCGCCTAAAGTGGTTGGGGCTGTCTGGGGATTTTTAGCCCTGTAYATMTTCTGYTTTATGATTATGTAYYTATTTTTAATGGCAACAGGCTTRGATATTGTCACTTCTTTTTCTGCKGTAACAGCATGCCTKAATAATTTRGGYCCAGGTTTGGGTGATGTGGCCGCTAATTATAGTGATATTAATTCACCCTCTAAGTGGATGTTATGTGTMGCCATGYTATTAGGTCGMTTRGAGATCTTYACYTTATTRGTGGTGTTGACTCCTGCTTTCTGGCGTCGATARGTTATGTCYTTAGCTGCAAAGTGGAACGAGATTTATAAGAAAAAAGATCTTAAGCCMAMAGCYTCTTATGTGCTKGAGCAGTAYCAGCATTTATTGCCAAGCCAAGGAAYTGCTTTAGAYTTAGCCTGTGGTCAAGGCGGTAATGCTATATTACTGGCCAAAGCTGGGCTAACAGTTTCAGCCTGGGATATATCTGARGTRGCGATTGAACAGYTGTCTAGTTTGGCRCAGTCTCAMTCATTRRYTRTTAATGCTCAGGTKCGTGATGTRCTTAAWAAYCCTCCTGAARAAAATAGYTTAGATGTRCTKGTKGTKAGTTTTTTCTTRGATCGAAGYRTATGYAARRTACTATTAGCCGCRCTAAAACCAAATGGGCTAGTGTTTTATCAAACMTAYTGCCAGATGAAAACAGAGCAAAAAGGCCCGAAAAACAAGAGCTATTTATTAGCTGATAATGAGCTGTTAACACTTTTTGAAGGCATGAAGGTGAGGGTGTATAGCGATGAAGCGTTATTAGGCGACCATGCTAAAGGCTTTCGAAATCAAGCTTTTTTAGTAGCAGAGAGATAACTTATTTAGTGGTAATAGTTAGTGTTTCTAAATAAAACTTGCTGTTAGCAGACTTGATCGGTAAAATTGCTCGGTTCAAAAGCCTTGTATTATTTATAGTACCTTGCTCAAATATATTTTAAAACATTAACGAGARTAGATATGAAAGCGGATATCCATCCACAATATAGCGAAATCGATGTTACTTGTAGCTGTGGTAACAAATTCAAAACAAGCTCTACTCGCGGCGCGGCTTTAAGCTTGGATGTGTGTGCAGAATGTCACCCGTTCTACACAGGTAAGCAAAAAATGCTTGATACTGCGGGTCGTGTTGATAAATTCCGTAAGAAATACAGCCAATAATGTACGCAGGTCTTTTTATGACCAATTTGTATATTTAAAAAAAGGATTAAACGTGTTTGTACATAATAGTGCAGGTCGTCGTAATCACATTAAAAGCCTCTGCTTATTAGCAGGGGCTTTTTTGTTTCTAAGCTTAACGGGTTGTGCTCAAAACCCTGTTACAGGATCACAAGACTTTGTGATGTTAAGTGAAGATAGTGAAATTGCGATAGGAAGAACCAATCACCCAAAAATTATTGCTGAATATGGCCGTTATGATGATGCTGAGCTGCAGGCATATGTGCAATCAGTGGGTAATAAATTAGCGGTAGTCAGTCACCGTAGTAATTTACATTACCGTTTCACGGTATTAGATTCACCAGTGATTAATGCTTTTGCCTTACCTGGCGGCTATATTTATATTACCCGTGGTTTAATGGCTTACCTTAATTCAGAGGCTGAATTAGCGGCTGTTTTAGGTCATGAAATTGGCCATGTCACTGCTCGCCATGGTGTGCGTCAGCAAAGTGCTTCTCAGGCAGCTGGCTTACTTTATACCATAGGGTCTATTTTAGTACCTGAATTAAGAGCTGCTGCTTCTCAGCAAGTATTTAATATATTTGGTGGGGCTTTATTGAGTGGTTATGGCCGTGAACATGAGTTGGAGTCGGATGGCTTAGGTGCTGAGTATCTTGCTAAGGCGGGCTATGATACAAACGCTATGATCGATGTGATTCGAGTGTTAAAAGCACAGGAAACCTTCTCTGCGGTACAAGCTAAGAAACAAGGTCGGGAGGCTGCAGGCTATCATGGTTTATTTGCCAGTCATCCTGATAATGATACGCGGTTACATGAAGTAGTGGCTAAAGCGGAGAAATTTTCATTAGGCGATAAAGCTGTTCGTGCTCGACTACCTTATTTGAATAAGATTGAAGGTATGGTATTTGGTGATAGTGAAGCACAAGGTATTCGTAGTGAGCATCATTTTTATCACCTTGCGATGAACTTTACCGTCGATTTCCCTGTGAATTGGCAGATTTTGAATAATCCGAGCAGACTACGTGCCATTTCTTCTGGTGGTAAAGCATTTATAGAGGTTCAAGTTTCTGACTTGAATCGTAAGTTATCGCCACGCGAATTTATCATGCAACGTTTGAAAGTAGATAAGTTAATAGATGGTCGCCGATTGAATGTACATGGTTTACAGGGGTATACAGGTGTTATTTCTCAGCAAGGTGAGTTAGCACGACTATCTGTGCTTTATTTCCAGAATCAGGCATTTATCTTTTTTGCCAGTGTTGAAGATAAAAAACAATTTAACCAATTTGATACTGAGTTTATTAAAACAGTGAGTAGTTTTCATGCTCTAAGTGAGGAAGATAAAAAATTAGCCCATGCGTTAACAATAGAAGTTGTGCCCGTTAAAAAAGGGGATAACTATGCTCGCTGGGCTAGTAAGTCACGCATTAGTAATAGTGCTTTATTACAGCTAAAACTATTGAATGCAGATTATCCTGAAGGTGAATTACAATCAGGTAAGCTTGCAAAACGCGTTAAATAACGTAGCTTGAAATAAGTAATAAGCCTACGTCTCTTTAACATTAGAGGTGTAGGCTTTTTATTAGCTAGCTTAGAGGATCAGAATATAATACGTTCATTTATTAACGGCTTTTTCTCAMATKATCTACTGATTGAGTTAAGTGAGAATAAGATCTCCGTTAAGGTCTTTTCATCCGATATTAGTTATGAGGACGAACCTTATATTGCCTTCGGTTTAGAGAGGGCAGATAAATCTAGAGCTGTAAAAGCAATTGGAGCAGAGGCTAAGCAGCAGGCTTCGGAAAATATTATGGTTATAAATCCTTTTAAACATCTAAGAACATTGATTGCTGATTTTGGGCTTGCTGAAAAGATCATTCAGCATGGTATTCGGCAGGTTCATCAGTCTCGACTGAAGCCGGCTCCTAGGGTTGTTATGCACCAGTTAGAGAAAATAGAAGGTGGTTTAACCGAGATTGAAGTGCGTGTATTG
>NVVP01000075.1 GCA_002402245.1 Gammaproteobacteria bacterium
GATTTAACTTTAATTTGACCATGATGTTTCTCCATGATTTTTTTACAAATAGCTAGGCCGATGCCCGTACCTTGGTATTCAGTACGGCCATGCAAACGTTGAAATACTTCAAATACTTTATCTGCATATTCTTGTTCAAAACCAATACCGTTATCAGCAATGGTTATTTGGATGTATCGTTTTAGGTCAAGCATGACTGTTTCTGCTGAGATAGTAATAACTGGTGGTTGATCTTCCTTAGCAAATTTCATCGCATTAGTCAGTAAGTTTAAAAACAACTGATACATCATCACGGGTTCAGCTTTTATTACTGGTAATTCAGTGATATTAATCGACGCCTTTTTTTCTTTAATGGTTATTTTTAAATCAGAAATAACATCATCAACAATCTTGCTTAAAGCCACTGCTTGTAATGTTACCTCTTGGCTACTAACACGAGAAAAGCTTAACAAATCATCAATCAGGTTGCGCATGCGTGATGAGGCATTTTGCATGCGGTTAATATAATCCACTGCTTTGTCATCAATACTATCTTTCATTGAGTATTGCAGGCGATCGCCAAAGGCCTGAATTTTTCTCAATGGCTCTTGCAAATCATGCGATGCAATATAGGCAAATTTTTCAAGTTCATCATTAGATTGAGATAAACGCTGATTAGTTACTTTTAACTCATTAGCTTGGTCATTTAATGATTGATGAGCTTGTTGCAATGCTTCATGGCTCTCGACTCGGTTTTTGTAGGTTTGAATATAATCTAAAACCAAACCAATTAGTGGCACTACATAGGCAATTATTTTTAAGAAGTGAGCACTATTAAAATCACTATCAAATAGCATTGTTGAACCTAATACCATATGTAACTCGACGACAATGTCAGGTATTACACTTAGTAATAGAGCTGTGGCAAAAATACTAGGATGACGCTTGACAAACAGTGGATAAACGACGAAACCGGCAATTAAAAATAATATCAGAGGTACGACATCATAAGGTCGGTGAATGAAGGAGTCTGGGAACTGCGTTTGGGGTAAATGCGTGCTGGTAGCAGATAGATAAATCAAAACATAACCAACTACTGCAAAAGCTAAGCTAATGAGTAGAATAAACTTAATGCCTTTTTTGGCATCCTGCTGGTTATTCTTAGTTAAGAACATGCCCACACCGATAATCATAATCAGTGCGTTAAAAACTCGGGATAGAGCCCNAGTAAAAGGAATTAAATCAGTATTATCAGCAACAGCACTAATAAGACGTGTGGCAGCTAAGGTATGAAAGGCATCCATGGCGCCAGAGCAAAATAAAGCGATACCGATAACAGGGGTGGTGACATCATGATTGATGGAATAATGGCTAAAGGCTAATAACACCACAAAGATAGCGGCACAAAAAGCGGTCCACTCTAATAAAGCATGAGTAAAACCACCGGATAAACGATAAAACATATCATCAAGTGTGGGGGAGCTTGAAGCTGCTGTGTGCAGGTGGCCGGTATTGCCAAAATCAAAACCTAACCATTGTAATAAGAAAGGGGCAATGCAAATAGCAAAAACAGCAATAACCACGAGACGAGGTAATCGGTACTCTTTATCTATGTTGGGAACTAGGTTCCCTATTTTGAAATTCATTCTAGCCTCATTACTATATCTGAAATACCTACGTAGAAGTTTACTTTCTGCTGATAGTGGGGTGAATCATAGCGCTTAAAGTAGGTGCTAAGCAATAGTTTAGTAATCTACTCGGGTATAGGAAAAATTAAATTAAAGGTAATTCATCGTCTTAGCTATTTTCTAGAGAAGTAAATTATTTTAACGACTGTAATAAAACTGTAACAATTGAGGCTGAAGTGAGAATTGTTCAGGGTAAATTAGCTGTTAATTCAAACTTTCTTACACTGCTTTAAAGAACATTCTTAGGCACAATACGTCTTAGTTTTATACGAAGTTGTTTTAATACACTGACTTGCGAATCGGGGTTCCARTCAAGTGTGGTTTGCCATGCATTTTCAGTCTGCATTTCTTTTAGCATTCCTTGTTTAACGCGTAGAGAAATATCTTTAGATGGGATGATTGCGATGCTTTCAGTATTTAGGTTGGCACTACGAGGATCTAAGTTAAATGTACCTATCACGGTAATTTCATCATCAATAACCAGAGATTTAGCATGTAAGCCAAATACAGGTATATTTTGCAATTCTTCCCCCATAGTATCAGCCATTATTTTTTGTCTTATTCGAGCATCAGGCTTAAATTCATAAATTTTAACGCCGGTTTTTAATAGTGCTCTTCTGTCACGTTGATAGCCACTAAAGGCTTCTAAATTATCGGTGGAGATTAGACTATTGGTTAATATTTTAACTTCAACACCTTTATCAACTAGTGTTTTAAATAGGTTCTTTGCTAACTGAGTAGTTATTAAATAGGGTGTTTGAATGGTGACTGATTTCTGGGCCTTTTCTACTAATGAAATAAGCCGTTGAGTTGAAAGGCCGCTGCCTCCTAAAAAGGTTTTACCGTCATTTTTACCTGGAATATCGGACACATACTCAATGTCCTTAATCCAATGTAGCGGTTGTGTCGACGGAACTAGCCTAAACGCATTAGGAATATTGTTAATAGCCGCTCTAACCTGTGGTGAAAAATGAGCAGGATTGCAGGCGTATTGATGCAAGGCATCATAATTGGTACTGGGTTTTTTACGACTATAAACTAACTCTTCAACAGGGATACTTAATGAATACTGCCAAAACTGGTTAAAAGAGCTTTGAATGTCGTTAACGGCCCTACCTAATAAGAGTACATCGCGATCTCTAAAATTAAACTCACTGTCATAACCAAAATACTCATCAGCAATGTTTCTCCCGCCTGTGATAGATACTTTGCCATCAACCGTAAAGGTTTTATTATGCATACGTTGATTTAATTGATGGAACCCGAGGGTTAAGTTAACAGTCTTTTCAATAATATTTTGGCCGATATTTATTCTTGGGTTATATATTTTTATTGAAATATTATCATGTGCGGCGAGCTTTAATAATTCGCTACCGCGAGCTTGTACAGTAATGTCATCGACTAATATACGTACTCTAATACCTCTTTCAGCCGCTTTAACTAAATAATCAATAGCAATGAGGCCGACATTATCAGTTGAAAAAATGAAATACTGAACATCAATGGAATACTCGGCATGGTCACTCAACCACGCTCTAGCATGCAAGGCTTCTGTCGCTTGTTCTAATATATAAGCCCCCGTACTGGTTTTCATCTGTTGTTGAAAAGGTAATAAATAGTTGGATAGGGCTTGTTGGGGGATTTGATTAATCGTAGAGCAAAAGTCTTGCTCAGCATGTTTGAGTCTAGGTTCGAAACTTGAACATGCCACTGATAGCACAACCAGTAATGAAACTGCCAAGCGGCTGATTAGTTTAACTAAATTAAACTGTATTGGGGTATTCGAATATGCCATTGAGTTGTTATTAATGAGCAATGTCGACTTGATCATTAAATTTCCTTTGAAAGAAGAAGGTATAAAACAAAGGATTGAGTATACACCGAACACTATAAATTCAGGGCTGGGAAGAGGTTTTGAAAGCGATTGAATGGAAAATGATTAACGGAGTATTAATCCTTAAAATAGGTGCCGGTAAAAATATATAAGGCGCATTTGTTGAAAATTTTAGAAAATCAAACAATAATCGTGTCTAATTTATAGTAAATACTAAGCTGTAAAACCCTTGTATAGCCCCATGAAGAGAGTCTTACTTATGAGTAATTTTAATCAAAGTGATATTTTTTAATTATGACAGTTTGGTTACAGGTTTTTTTCTGGCATAATTGTTCGCAAATTTTCGAATGCGTAACGTGAATCGTTAAGATTAACGATGTAATGTTTCTATATTGTCCAATGCTGGGCAATGATAACTGATAGACAGGGTAATTATGACTACCGTTTACACCGACCTTTCTGCTACTGAATTGGTAGAAAAAGCACTTGAGCGTGGCGAAGGCCGCATGCAAGATACTGGCGCTTTTGTTGTTACAACAGGCAAGCGTACAGGGCGTTCTCCGTTAGACCGCTTTATTGTTCAAGAGCCAACAACATCTGCGGATATTGATTGGGGCAAGGTTAATCGCCCGTTTGATGTCGCTAAATTTGATGCCTTATGGAATCGTGTAGAAAGCTATTTAGAGCAACATGATAAGTTTGTATCTGAAGTGCATGTCGGTGCCGACTCAAATCATTACC
This sequence comes from Gammaproteobacteria bacterium, assembly GCA_002402245.1. Classification (GTDB taxonomy): domain Bacteria; phylum Pseudomonadota; class Gammaproteobacteria; order Nitrosococcales; family Methylophagaceae. The sequence continues at coordinate 4,243 of NVVP01000075.1, forward strand.
TTCCGGTTAAAATGACTACGCAAACCGCTTGGCAGAACCTATTTGGTCGCAACTTATTCATTTGTCCTGAACATTACAATCCTTCTGAAAAAGATGAATGGCAAATTCTAAATGCAGCAGGCTTTGAATGTGATCCTGAACGTGATGGCACTCACTCTGATGGGTGTGTACTGATTAACTTTGCTGAGCGTAAAGTATTATTAGCCGGTATGCGTTACGCAGGCGAAATGAAAAAAGCCATGTTCTCTGTGCAAAACTTCCTATTACCAGCAAAAGACGTGCTATCAATGCATTGCTCTGCAAACGTAGGTGAAGATGGCGATACCTGCTTATTCTTCGGCTTATCTGGAACAGGTAAAACAACACTTTCTGCTGACCAAAGCCGTTACCTTATTGGTGATGATGAACACGGTTGGGGCAAAGGCACAGTATTTAATCTTGAAGGCGGTTGTTACGCGAAAACGATTAACCTTTCTCAAAAGAATGAGCCTGTTATTTGGGATGCGATAAAGTTCGGTGCAATCGTTGAAAACGTAGTGATTGATGATGACAGTCGCCAAGCCGATTATGACGATGTTAGCTTAACTGAAAATGGTCGTTGTGCTTACCCACTTGAGCATATTGAAAAACGTGTGCTTGAGAACCAAGCGGGCGAGCCTAAAGCCGTTATCTTCTTAACCTGTGATATGACAGGCGTGCTTCCTCCTGTTTCTATCTTGACTAAAGAGCAAGCTGCTTATCACTTTTTATCAGGTTACACTGCCTTAGTCGGTTCTACCGAAATGGGCGGTTCTAAAGATCTTAAGTCTACATTCTCTACCTGTTTTGGTGCACCTTTCTTCCCACGTCCAGCAGCAGTGTACGCTGAACTGTTAATGAAACGTGTAACAGAATATGATTCACAAGTTTACCTAGTTAACACAGGTTGGAGCGGCGGCCCTAACGGTGCAGGCGGCGAGCGTTTCTCAATCCCGACTACCCGTGCAGTAATTGCCGCTATTCAATCAGGTGCATTACGTGATGCTGATACAGATACTATTCCATTATTTGGCTTGAAAGTACCTAAATCGGTTGAAGGTGTTGATCGTGTATTACTTAACCCTCGCAGTGCATGGTCTGACCAAGCAAACTATGACGAAGTAGCAACCGATCTTGCTAAACAGTTTATTGATAACTTCACTAAATACGATGTATCTGACGCAATTCGTGAAGCTGGCCCTCAGCTGTAAATAGCTTAAATAGTCGGTTTGGTTTTTCATGAAACCAAACCGACTGCTCACCTGTGTACAAGGGATTATCCAAGCTTACCTCGCGATGTTTTTTCGATCGGCTGATGCTGGATATAGATATAGGTTCGAAATAGCCCCCATGCTTATGTCAGGTATAAAACATCACGTTTTCAAATGCATAAATGAAAAGGTAAGGTTATCTATCGGTATTTTTGAGCATATTGGTCCAGGTTTTTAGAGGTTTCTTGTTTAGCACAATGGAAAAACCAAACATTCATTCTTCCGGTGAACGGGCTGATTTATTAAAAGAGTTTAAGCACTCACTGGCCCAGCTAAAACAACAAAAAATAAAGCTAATCATCCATGCTGGCACGCCCAAAACGGGCACGACTAGTCTGCAAACCTATCTAGATAAGAGGCAACGTAAGCTCAGAGGTAAAGGCATTCTTTACCCACATAACCTTGATAAAATACAAAACCCAACGGCACCTAAACATCAATGGTTTGAGAAGAATTTAGTCTCGGCCCATTTGGATTATTTCTTAGAAAATATTAATAATATAATCTCCCAAGTTAAAGAGGATACGCATATGATTATCCTGTCATCGGAAGGTATTTATAATTATTGGTGGGACTTTCCTGAACAATCAAAAGCTGTTTTATCTGAGCTGGCTGAACTCTTCGATATCGAAGTGTGGGTATGGTTTCGTGAGCCATTGGCGTTTATTGAAAGCTATTACAAACAGTGTATTCGTAACCCTCAAACTGAAAATAACCCGTGTTACGGTAAAAATCTATCCTTTGCTGAAATGCTAGACTTTGACTGGTTTTCTCAACATTTAAATTACCAAGGTTTTGTCAGTGAATGCCAAGCGGTCTTTGGTGAAAATGCAGTTTCAGCCTTTAAATATGAAGGTGATGTGGTACAACAAGTCATTCAGAAATTAGGTTTGGCTACTCCCGATGACAATCCCACGCCAAGACAAAATAAAAGCTTAAATAGTGCATCGATAGCATTATTAAAAACGATAAACCAGTATGATATGAAAGCAAAAGACAAAGCACTTCTGATCCCTCATTTAAAACAAATCGATGAAATTATGGCTAATTATGCCGATGAAACATTGATTGATGATGAGTCTAGAAAAAGAGTGTTGCAATTGTATCGACCTATAACGTTCTGAGCATTAATCATTATTTTATCGCCACTTGCCAGACACTAGGAAATTATGCTGATTTTAATGTTGTTTGTTATACCTTTAATTCTATTCGTGTTATCACTATTTTTAGCATTAACGTTCAGTTATTCTGGTGCTTTGTTAGCATCCGCTATTAATACGGCGTATTTCTGTGTTTTCTTGGCAGTTATGTCTAGAGTAGGCCATCCTAACTCTGCTCAAATGAGAATACGCTGGCGAAGAGAGTTTAAAAGTATTGTATTGTGTCTTATTGTCTCGGTAGTGGCGCTGTCACTAGTGTCATTGTTAAAGGAACTACTCTGAGGATTTTAAATCAAAGCTGAGTATTTTGTATTTCGATCAATAAATTCTAAAGTTAACTTAATAATGCATAAGCTCATCACTATTTTCGCAGTCAGTTTTTTCATCTTCATTATGTGGATTATCTATTTAGCTAATACCGGTGGAAGCAGTCTATTTTTTGATTTCATCAAATCTATTCCCTATGGTGATAAATTTGGCCATCTTGGTCTTTTCGGCACACTGACATTTGTATCTGTAATCGCTTTTAAATTTAGGTCTTTTTCATATAGGAAAGTAACTATTTATTATGGTGCTGCATTAGTCAGCCTATTTGTTGTGGCTGAAGAAATGAGCCAAGTATTTATTGCTTCTCGTACATTTGACTTTAGCGATTTAACGGCTGATGCTGTCGGCATTGTATTGGCGGCTGGCCTTGCGTATTTAACTAATAAATATGTAATTAACACGTCTAAAAATAACTAACTCAAAGTGAAACCTATGTTTTTTTAGATACATTCAAATTTCTAAATATGATTAAGTTAAATAAAGTAGGCTAGTTTTATATCGCTGCACTTATGTCTAATGTTGACAGCGTTAGACGCTTAATGACATGCTTAGTCATTAAAAAATAATCATACATATTATGAATACATTATGGCCGAAAGGCAGGGAGAAATTGTGCATATAGTTATAGGTTTAATCACCGCCTTAGGTGGACTAGTCTGGGCTTTATATCGCCTTCAAAGTGCAGGTGTAGATTTAAATGGCTTTAATCCATTTGCATGGATGCGACGTAGAAAGTGGGAAAAGAAGTTGGGTACAAAACCTATGCATGCTTTGACCTYATCTATGCAAGCTGCAGGCTTATTAATCGTGGCGGTTGCCAAGGAACATGGTGACGTGACTCGTGAATCGAAACTTGAAATTCTAGTCATGTTTGAAAAAGAATTTGGCTTAAGCCGAAGTAAAGCATTAGAAATGTATTCATCTTCTATGTACCTGCTTCAAGGTGCATTAAATATGGCTGCTGAAGTTAAAGATATAGTAGAACCAAGCCAAAGTGAATTTACAGAAGAGAATATTACAAAGCTTTTAACCATGCTTAAAACCACCGCTCAGTTAGAAGAAATGACGGATGGTCAACGAGACATTATCTCTGCTGTTGAACAAGTGTTTGAAAAGTCCAAAGAGCAGAATTGGTGATATATAAAAACCGTATCACATAGTATTTATTACTACATAACGGCTTCAAATTTGGAATAATATGCTGAATACTGAAAGAGTTAAATCTGATAATCCTAAAAGTGCTTATCAGGGTGTCGTTAAATGGCAGCCAATAAAGTCGATTTGGTTTTTAAGCCACCTTTGTGCCGCTATATTTATTGCTCCTTTTGCATTCTCACTTACATCATTTCTTGTTTTTATTGTTCTTACGGCGATTACTTTATGCTTTGGACATTCATTGGGTATGCACAGGCTGTTAATTCATCGTTCTTATGAGTGCCCTCGATGGATGGAATATTTATTTGTATATTTGGGTGTTTTAGTGGGAATGGCAGGGCCTATTGGAATGTTAAAGCAGCATGACCTAAGAGATTGGGCGCAACGTCAAAAACAATGTCATGACTTTCTGCTACATGGTTCTAAAATTATAAAAGATGGTTGGTGGCAATTAAACTGCGACTTAGAGTTAAACTCCCCCCCTGAATACTTCATTGAAAAAGAAATATCATTAAATAGGTTTTACTTATTTATTGAGAAAACATGGATGTTTCAACAACTTACTTTAGCAATACCTCTTTACCTTATGGGCGGAATACCTTGGTTGGTTTGGGGGGTATCTGTAAGAATAGTTGTTTCTGTTGGCGGCCACTGGTTAATTGGTTATTTTGCTCACAATAAAGGTGAACGTACTTGGAAAGTAGAAGGCGCTGCTGTTCAAGGACACAATATTCGTATTGCTGGTTTTCTATCGATGGGTGAAGCTTGGCATAATAATCACCATGCCTATCCAGGTTCGGCAATGCTAGGCTTATATCAAGATGAACCTGATCCAGGTTGGTGGGTATTAAATGCATTACATAATTTAGGTATAGTTAGAAATATTCGTTTGCCTAAACAGTTACCGTTTCGTTCGGAACTGGTGACAGAAGCGATAGATCTTGAACGGCGTGTCGAGCGTGTGCCTGAAGACTGTGATATTGCAAATTTTATTAGAAGAAATAACTAATGAATGGTTCTGATTTTTAAGCACGTTTTGTTTTAAATTAATATTTTCTGATGTTAGTAAGGATGCAACATGAGCGACACATTGTTTATCGGACAAAGTAATGAAGGCGTGACCATTGAATTATT
>NVVP01000076.1 GCA_002402245.1 Gammaproteobacteria bacterium
GCATTTGTAAAAATTACATCGGGAGAAGAATGTTATTGCTTTACGAAGAATGGCATAAGAGAGGAGCACCCACGTTATTATGGGAGGAACTCACGACTTATATTAGGTGATACCCACGGCAAAGTTAGACTGAAATATAGCGACAAACAGGGAGTAATACCGCATAAATAAAAGGGCATTTCTCTTGAGGGAAAAGCGTTACTCTTGATGAGTATTCGCTAGGCGAATTAAAGACTCTCTTGAAGTGGTAGAAGTGAGTAATCAGCTGACAACACGTGTTGAAATCCAGCTTAATTGTTAGTAATCACGCCACTTTGTATTGCCAAACGGACTAACTCTACCGCTGAGCTGATACCCAGTTTTTGTTTAAGGGTTGATTGATAGTTAGCCACTGTTTTATGACTAATATTTAGATTATGTGCAATGGCATCAATATGAAAACCTTCTGCTAGCATTCTGAATACTTCGAACTCTCTAGTGGATAAACTTTTCAGTGGGTCATATTCTCCAGAAAGATCTTGCAGTACAATTTTTTGAGAAATACTCGAGCTGATATAGCCCACTCCTGCTGCGGCTTCACGCACGGCGACAACTAGATTATCTGCTGGCTCCGATTTAATCACATAACTCCGCGCTCCAGCAGACAGAGCCTGTGTTGCCGATGCGGTATTTTCATGCATGGTGAACACCACTATTTTTGCCTTAGGATCTTTTTGTACAATTCTTCGTAATGCTTCAAGCCCCCCAATTCCTGGCATGGATAAATCCATGACGACCACATCAAATTCTGTGCTTTTGCAAATAAGGCAGGCTTGCTCGCCACTGCCGGCTTCTTCCACTACCTCAATATCACCGTTAAGCTCCAGCAGCCGACGTAATCCAGACCGAACTACCTCATGATCATCAACTAATAAAACACGAATTTTTTTCATTCCGTCTGCTCTTTATAAATGAGAGGAAAGTGAATCTTGCGATAGTGTTCGACATGTAATTTCATTTTAAATAAACCTCATATCTACATAACGTTCTGCTCAATGAATTCACTTTTATTTTTAATACAATATTATTAATAACTAACAAAATACGTCGACACTTTTTGTAAATCAGTTAAATTAAGTGTGCCTGCCACTTTGCGTAAATTAATGTAACTTTGTAAATAGTTGTATCGTGCTAGAGACAAATCACGCTTTGCTTCAAATAATTGTTTAGCCGCATTTAATCCATCAGAATTAGTCCGTGTTCCTGCTTTAATACTCTTGTGGGTCGCTTCGACTAATAAGGCGGCTGATTTAACGGCAATTTCAAGTGCATTCAATTTACGCTCACCATTTGCCACTGCATTAAATTGCCTTTGCAGATCAATCATTACATTATTAATCTTACCATCACGTGACGCATGGGCTTTTTTAAGTTGAGATTGTGCCTGACTAGTATAGGCTGAGACTGAGCCACCGGCATAGATCGGCACGGTGAGTTGTAAGCCAATAGATCGTGTGGTGGCCGTTTGATTAAAGCTACTCACTGTATCGGAGGTTTTTCTATTCAGGCTGGCCACCATTTCTAATTTGGGTAGATAGCCTGCTCGCCTACGATTAACATTTTCTTCGGCAACAGTAACGTTATAGCGTTCGGCATTAATTTCAGCATTATGCTGTAAGGCAATGTGTTGCCACTCAGCTAAGCTTTCTGGCCACATGGCTTGAACTTTAAACTCATCGGCCAAATGATTTAACATCACCACTTGTTGGCCGACTATTTTTGATAATGTACTACGTTCATTATTTAACGCATCTTGTGCATCAATAACTTCAGCCTCAGCTAAATCGTACTTTGCCTGAGATTCTATGGTGTCGGTTATTGTACCTTCGCCATAGCGATACCTTTTTTCATTTGATATTTTTTGTTCGGCATAAGCTTCACGCTGAGCCACTGCTAAGGCAAGTACATCTTCGGCATATAAAGCAGCTGCGTATTTATTAAACACGCGCATGATAAATTCTTGAGTGCGAATAACAAACTCTTGATTGCTTAACATTGTTTGCGCCTTACCCAAGCGGTTTCGTGCCATGGCATCATAATTAATTAAAGGCATACGCAATTGAAGTAAGCCGACTTCACTATCATAATTACGGTTTTCTACTTGGCTAGTTTGGGAATTTTCCAGCTTAATTTTAGCTTTGTTTTTCTGTTTTAAATAATTAGCCGTAATCACCGGTAACAGACTTGCTCGACCAATTTTTTGATATTGCTGACCGGCTTGATTGTCAAAATAAGCCGCTTTATAAATTTCATCATGCTCTAAGGCTAATTGATAGGCTTGTTCAAGCCCGCCTGAAAACGTATTTGAAAATGAAATCGCAGGATAAAATAGCACCATGATGAATATAGAAATATAAGGTATTAAAGTCATCCTTATTCCTCTGACATGGAAACTTTAAGGTGATCATAAAATGGCTTAAGCAAATAGTTCATCATGGTACGCTCGCCTGTTTTTACAAACATTTCTACTGGCATTCCCGCCTTAATTTGTAGGTCTGCAAGCATTGACATACCCTCTTCTGTCACCTTAATGACGACTTTATAATATGGTTGGCCAGTATTTTCATCAGTAAACCGATCAGCTGATATTTGGCTGAGTTCACCCGGAATATGAGGCGTTATATTACGGTTAAAGGCGGTGAACATTAAGTCTACCTGTAAACCTAAATAGACTTTATCAATTAAATGCACAGGCAAATTGCCATTGATGACCAATACATCTTCACTTGGCACAATGTCCATCATTCTAAAACCAGAATTAACCACGGCCCCCTTGGTAAACACACTTAAACCCACGACTGTGCCTGAAACAGGAGCTTTAACCAGTACTTTAGCTAAGTCATAATCTAAATTATTCAATTGACTGGCAAGCGCATCCACCTGTTTTTGTGCTTCGGATAACTGGGTTCTTACTTCTTTTTGGTAGTCTTGCAGGCGCTTTTTCTTTTTTAACCTAAGTTCTGCAATCTGCCGTCTGCCTAAGCCAATATTACCTGTTGTTTCAGCAATCATGGCATTAATTTGGGCATTAGATTGTTCTAATTCCAATAAGCGATTGCGGGCAACATAGCCTTGCTTGGTCAGCTCTCGAATGCCCTGCAATTGCTCACTAATAAATTGCAGCTGCATTTTTTTATTCTCAAGTGATTGTTCTAGACCTTTTGTTTGCAAGCCTATGCCAGAGATACTTTCATCTACCGCTGATAATTCGCTTTTTAACGAACTTTGCCGAGAAGAGAACACTTGTTTCTGTGACAGTAAATAATGTGCTACTCGCTGATCATCTTTTATATCGAGCAATGCTTGAGGAAACACAATTTCTGTCAGGCCATCTCGTTCAGCCATTAATCGAGCCTCTGTCGCCAGTGCAATTCTGTATTGCACTCTATTGGTATCGGCATTGGCTTTGACTTGTACATTATTCATCCGGATCAATACATCACCGATGTTAACTTTATCGCCTTCTTTGACTAGAATTTCTTCTATTGTGCCGCCATCTTCGTGTTGAACTGCTTTTCTATTTGTGGCCACCGCGACGGTGCCACTTAGAGGCACGCCTTTATCGAGTGGTGCCAATAATGCCCATAATAAAAACCCACCTAAGCCTAAAATCACAATCAACCAGCCTAATCGCATGTATTTTATAACGTCTGCGTTTAAGCCATTTAATAGCTCCTTATGAGAAGGGAGTTCAGTCGCCACGCTACTCATTTAAGGTTTTGCTCCTTTCTTAATGGCGTAACTTTATGCTGATTTAGTTTGGATATTGCCGTTAATACTTCTTCACGTGGGCCAAATAACTTAACGCCGCCGTCTACTAGCAATAATAATTTATTACTTAATGCCACGATATTATTACGATGAGTAATCATCACAATGGTTTTTCCTCGCTGCTGTAAGTCATGAATAGCATTTACCAAGGCCTGTTCACCTGCATCATCGAGATTTGAATTTGGTTCATCTAATACGATTAAAGAAGGATCGTCATACATTGCTCTGGCCAAACCTAAACGTTGTTTTTGTCCACCAGAAAGGCCTGCTCCACCATCACCTAGTAATGTGTCATAGCCTTGAGGAAAACGTAGAATCATTTCATGACCACCTGAACGCTTTGCTGCTTGCATTACTTTTTCAGGATCAACTTCACCAAAACGAGCAATGTTTTCACTCACCGTGCCGGCAAATAATTCAATATCCTGTGGTAGATAGCCAATATAGGGGCCTAGTTCCGCTTTGTCCCATTGAAATACATCCGCTCCATCTAAACGCACATGTCCAGCGACCAGAGGCCAGATCCCTACCAGTACGCGGGCTAGCGTTGATTTTCCTGCCCCACTTGGCCCAATGACACACAGCACGTCTTTGGGGACAATCGAAAAACTAATATTACGTAAGGCGGTTACCTCGGCTTCTGGAGGAATAACACTCACGCCTTCAATTGAAAGATTACCGATAGGTTTCGATAAAGGCATTCCCATTTCACGCGGTGGGTTGGCATTTAATAGTTCAGTTAGGCGAAGATAAGCACTTTTAGCACCACTTAAGCTATTCCACACCCCAATAAGCTGCTCAACTGGACTCAATATTCGGCCCATTAGAACGGAGGCCACAATCATCATACCGGGGGTGATTTTATTTTCTAACACCAATAAAGCACCAAAGCCTAACACCAGTGATTGCAGACTTATTCTGACAAATTTACTTATCGCACTGACAATGCCTGCTTTTTCACTGGCCTCGCCTTGTAACTGTAAAAATTTGCTTTGTATATTAAACCAACGAGACATTAAGTTGGGCAACATACCCATTGCCTCAATAGCTTCTGCATTACGTAGGTTATTGGTGGCTAAAGTATTTGCTTTAACGGCCATAGAATTGGCTTCAGCTAAGGTTTTTCTAGACAGAAGGTTGTTAACCACTGCCAATATCATTAATAACACCGCACCAAATAAGGCGAAAAGGCCTAGCGAAGTATCAAACAGAAAAATAACAAATAGATACACGGGAAACCAAGGTGCATCAAAAAAGGCAAATAATGCATTACCACCGACAAACTGACGAATAGTAGTTAAGTCTTGCAAAAACTGGCCAGAGTTCACCCCTGATGTTTTCAAGTTTTGCTCAAAAGCGGCGGTGTAAACACGTTTATTCAATTGCATATCCATGCGTGAAGAAACCCGAATTAGCACTACGCTACGAATAAATTCCAATACACTCAATACTAAATACGCCGCTACAATCATCAGTGTAAGCATCAGCAGTGTGGTTTGATTTTGACTGGCTAATACTCGGTCATACACTTGCAACATATATAAAGCAGGGATCAGCATCATCACATTGATGATGGCACTAAAAAAACCGATGGTGATAAATACCGATTTATAGCCTGAGAGAACATCTATAATTTCGTTTTTAGGTAGTTTTAATTTATTAAACATTGGTAAATGGCTACTGTAGGGCCAGTCTAAAATCGACAGGCACTGTTACATTGAATGTTTTACCCGATAACCTGCCCTGTACAGGTAATCTAGCCACGGCTTTACGTAACATCGCCAGTGCTTCTTTATCTAATATTTTGTGGCCAGAGGAATCGAGTAACACCACTTCAATCAATTTCCCCTTACTAAATCTAGCCACCACTTTGACTTCGCCTTGCCAGTTACGCCTAATTGCCAGTTGTGGATATTTTTTATGCCTACCCACCATGTCATATAGCGATTTGCCATAATTATCTGATGCTTTTTTATTACTAGCCGCTTCCTGTAATGCCATTTCATTAGCGAAGTCAGAATTACCATTTGCTGAATTTTTAACTGAAGAACTGGTAGTAGTCGAGGTATTTGCTGCTATCTGTGTGGTATCTGTTGTTTTCACTTCATCTACCGTTTGTACTACTTCTGCCAATTGAGCTTTTTCCACCGGCTTAACTTTTTCTACAGGCTTAATTTGTTTGACGACTTTAACTTTTTTTACCTTTTTAACAGGTTTAACCTTTTTGGTGGTTTTGACTTTTTTAACCGGCTTCACTTTTTCTATCACAGGTTCTGGTTTTGCTAGCACCAGATAATCATTAGGAATATCCGGTGTATCTACGGCAAGCACGCGTTCAACTTCTGGCGGCTTGACTATTTCAGGTGGTGGCGGTGGCGTTACTTCGGGTATTACAGGCTGGCGTATAACGGTATTAACCTCAACCACGACTCTTCTAGCCGAGGCAGCGGCACCCGGTTCATTCATATCTAAATAAGGATAAATAAAATACGCGCCAAGATGAACCAGTAGTGATACAGCAATGGCTAGGCCGAAAAAGTCACCTTGTTTTTTTTCACTCAAATAGGGTGAAGCAATGGCACTCAAAAGAGCCGCCTAGCTCGGTGACGGTTTATGTGTGTCAGGCAATAACACAAATGTAAACCTAGCAATCCCTGCTCGTTGAATGGTCGCCATTACTTTAGCTACCGTGCCATATACGGCTTCTTCATCAGCAAAAATCTCTACGGAGTAGTCAGGAGTAGTGCTGGCCAGCACTAGTTCTTGTTCAAGTTCTGCTTGGCTAATTTGAACCTTATCAAGATAAATATCACCCTCAGCAGTCACACTAATTTTTGCTGCTTCAAGCTTACTATCAGCAATCTCAGCCGTGGCTTTTGGCAATTTAACCGACACGGCATTCATCATCAGTGGTGCCGTCACAATAAACACTATTAACAACACCAACATCACATCCACCATGGGAGTTATGTTAATTTCACTGACCATGCCCCCACTAGAATCATAATTATTCATCGACATGCTTAGTCCACCTTATAATTTGAATATTTAGCTAATAATTGCAATCTGTCAGAAAAATGGTCCATTTCTGCTGCCGCTAACCGTGACTCACGTAGGAAATAGTTATAAGCGAGTACGGCGGGTATTGCGGTTGCAATGCCCATTGCGGTTGCAATAAGCGCCTCACCAATGGGCCCAGCGACTACATCTAACCCAGCAGAGCCTGCCTCAGAAATACCTTTTAATGCATTCATGATTCCCCATACGGTGCCAAACAAACCAATAAAAGGTGCGGTCGAGCCAATACTGGCCAATACTGCCAGGCCTTTTTCAAGATAGACCTGCTGCTGGTGACGTACTTCTTGTAAAGACTGCTTTAACATATCGCTGGTTTTATTCTCTTCTAGCAATGCGTCTCCCCCTAAACTTAAGCTATGCATTACTTGATTACTTAGGATCGTTAACGAGCATTTGGATTTTTGTAACATTTCAGGTAGGTAGCTAAGCTCCCCCCGATCTTTGTAATAATTAGTAAGTTTTTTATTCATGCTCTTTTGTTGTGAAAAAACATAGGTTTTCACAATCAATATAGCCCAGGTTATTACCGACAATCCGGCTAAAAAATACAAGACTAAATCTACAATATCAGGCATATTATTCATTAAGTAACTTCTTTAGAAGGATGTTTATATCAACACTCAAACTTATTTTTTCGTTATAAAACGACTATTAAAGTTTGAGAATGTCCATATTTAAGGTAATGACTTTCAAAGAAAAGATACTAAAGCTTAAACAAGCATCCCAGAAGAGACTTACTCCTAGAAATTTATAGGTGAAACTCACAAATTTAATTCGAAAATTTCACTCACAGCTATAACACTAGAACATTGCACCAATAAAAATGGGGTTATAAAGAAAAGTAGGGGAATATAAATGTAGCTAGAATAATTTATTTAGCGGTTTAGAACGAGGAAGAAATCCCCGTTTTGATTATCTTGGTGTAGGCAGTGAATTTGGAATGCGTGGCCTGAAAAGAAAAATCATCTCTTTAAAGTGCATTAATAACGTGCAAAAAAATAGGGCTGTATTCAACGAATACAGCCCTATTTAATTAGCTAAAACCGGCTAGATTATTCTTTAGTTAAAATAGCAGATAATTTACCTGAAGCCATACCAAACAAAGAACCGACAATGATTGATAATGAAATCACGACAAAAGGATTTGATAAATCAAGTGCAGTCATTTCTCCGCCCACATGGATTGCATAAGCAGCCGTTGCAGCAAAACCATAAACAGCGGTAGGAATAACCGCTAGTGCAGGCACTTTTGAAGCATAAACAAGTATAAATACTGTTACACCCACCCATACTGGAGCTGTAAACGTATCTCCAAGAGGAACAACACCCATCATAATGAAGGCAACTGCCGCCATAAATGCACCAAAGATACCACATACAATATTATTTTTTAATGCGGCATTATCTGCACCATTATGGAAATAAGATCCCCACGCAATAAAAATGGCCCAAATCGTAACCATCCCCGCTAGTGGTCCAAAAGCAAGCCATGTGGCCACGCCGCCTAAACCGCCTATACTTAATGCTAAAGCAACTAATCCTGACATAATTCTCTCTCTAAATTAATGAAAGTACATAAATAATTTCTAACAAAACCCCTTATCTTTATTTATTTTTATTGGCCTTATTAAAAACAACATTTAGAGGCCGGTTACTCCAGCACTCCGTCGGTTAATAGAACATACTTTGAGCAATCTTTCAAATTACCACGCTTTAGCCCTCACCAACCCACGTCACTTTTGCAAGCAACAAGACTTATAACCACTGTTTATTTTGTATTGGTATTACTTTTTTCAGTTAAAGTAGCATTTTAATTATCATCTCCAACTCATAAATTTAAGGAATGAACAAATGCGCTGCCACGAAGTAGATTATGAAATTATCGGCCACGATATTCAGCTAGTTGAAATAGAATTAGATCCTACTGAAACGGTTATCGCTGAAGCGGGAGCGATGAATTATATGGAAGAAGGCATTAACTTTGAAACCAAAATGGGCGATGGATCTGATCCCGTTCAAGGAGTCATGTCTAAGTTATTTTCTGCAGCAAAACGATCTATTACTGGTGAGTCTATTTTCACTACTCACTTTACTAATGAAGGCACAAGAAAACGTCGTGTTGCTTTTTCGGCACCTTACCCCGGTACCATTGTGCCAATTGATATGGCCCAATTTGGTGAAAAAATAACCTGTCAAAAAGATGCTTTTGTTGCTGCGGCACTTGGCACTAAAGTATCCATCACCTTTAGTAAGCGATTAGGTGCCGGTTTTTTTGGTGGCGAAGGTTTTATC
>NVVP01000077.1 GCA_002402245.1 Gammaproteobacteria bacterium
GCTCATCTGTAAACTCAGTTTTATCTTCCAAATTGGCATAATACGCTAATGTTATTAGGCTGTAGTCAACAGGCTCTGCCGATACTAATAAAGGGCTAACTAATAACAATATCGCTACGAAATACTTTTTCACTCTTTTCTCCTTGGTAATTCTAATGAAACCTAGTTATTGACTAGAATTTTAATCTATATAAGGCTTCTCAAACTTATCCCTGTCATCAATTATTTTTAACGGCTCGGTCTAATAACCATCACCGTATTTTATGTAGTTTTACATAAGCTGCTGGGGTGATGTTAAAGCTCTTTTTAAAGGCATTGATAAAGTTTGAGCTGTGATTGTAACCGGCATTATAAGCCACTTCGCCAATGCTTAACTCATTAACCAGTAATGATTTTTTAGCTGCTTCGAGTCGGCGTTTCTTAATGTAAACAGACACGTTGAGGCTGTAGTTTTTCTTAAACTGTCTCTGTAATGTACTCACACTCATATTGAGTTGTAGCGCAATGTCAGCCAAGGTATAAACGCTATCTAAACACGTATCCACCTTTGCTTTAAGTGATGATTCTGTATTGTTATTATCGAAATTTTCTTGGCCTTGCTCACTTTTTACTTGCCGATAAACTTCATCGAGACAATAGCCTAATAACTCCATTGTGAGGTGTTCTGAAGTTAGGTTTTGTGAGAATGTTTGCTCATTACTTAGCTTGATAAGTGCATCTGCCTTTTCAGTGGCTTGTTGAGCAGGCTGCCACGGATAAACTATTTGCTTGTGAAATATATCGTTAATGACTTGGCGATCAGTTTCGTTTTGGCAGCGACTTGTTAGCCACTGTTGCTCGACAAAAATATTGAGTTTTCTTATGTGCATGCCAGAAGTCAGATGACGAGTGAGGATTTCATCGGTGTTGTTAACAATAACCGAACCTTGCACTACGAGGCCTTTTTCTTTGCTTAACTGATATTTATTACTGCCGAATGAATAATCAATCGTGCCAGCAAATAAAAAATTAAAGCTAATGCCTGCAGGAAGCTCAGTCGTTATATCGGCATCTTGTTCTTCGACTGCATCTGTTGCATGCGATGTCAGCCCATTTTGAAAGGTATTGTAGCGAAACTGCCCCGACATAATCGGTGAAGCATTTTTTTGTTGAATAAAATTCAATGCCGGACTCAGAGGCTGAATATCATTCATATAAATATCGTGTTCGGACATTTTGTTAGTTAAACCTTCAGGTGACGTAAATTAATAATAATTTGCTCTATATCAATAACACTCTAAATTGTAGTTTTCTATATCAATGATATTATAAACAAGAATTATTAACGTTTGTGAAGTTATTTCATTAGTGGAACGAATAGTACGTTCTAGGAGATTGTAAGTGTTTGAAAAAACAAAAGTAATAAAAAAATCAATGGTATCAATATTAGTAGCCTCTACATTAGGCTTTAGCTATATTGCACACGCTGAAGAAGCCATCATGTTGGATACCATCAAAGTATTGGGAGCCCCAGAAAAAGGCTTCAATGTAGCCATGACAGACGACATGATTGAAAAAACTCAAGCATCTAGTTTGCAAGACCTTTTTAGCCATGAACCTTCTATTACTGTTGGTGGCGGACTGCCTGTTGCTCAAAAAGTATATGTACGTGGTTTAGAAGATACCTTGTTAAACGTCACTATCGATGGTGCAACGCAAGCAGGTTATATTTACCATCATCAAGGCCGTATTAATGTTGAGCCTGAACTAATTAAAGAAATAATCGTAAAAGCCGGTGCGGGTAATGCAACCGATGGTGCGGGTGCTTTAGGTGGTGCGATTCATATTAAATTGAAAGATGCCAAAGACTTTGTCCGTGATGGCCAACGTGTAGGTGCATTAGTGAAAACGGCATACCACTCTAATAATGATATGTGGAAAAAGCATATCAGTGTTTATGGCATGCTGACAGAAGACTTTGGTGTATTGGCAAGTTTCACCGCAAATGACTCTAGCGATAACTACGAAGATGGTAATGGTGATGAAGTTAAGTACAGCAAAATTGACCAACAAGACGTTCGTATCAAATTAAGTGGTGATATTGCTGATGGTCATTACTTATCACTAAGTTATGAAGATTATGATGATGATGGTATCCGTTATGCCAGAGCAAATATGGGATCATTAGTACATCCTGTTTATCCCAATATCCCAGTACAACAAGAAACTCATAGAGAATCATGGGTTGCTAATTATGGTTTTAACCCTGACAGTGATTTGATTGATTTATCAGCGACGGTTTACTTCAACGATAGTTATTTAACTAAAAAAGGTGATGAATATGCCATCTTTGCAGGGCCTCCACCTTGGGCGACTAAAGATTTCTACGATGGTAAACGTCACGGTGGTGGAGTTGAAAGTACTGGCTTAGATCTGCGTAATACCAGTATTATCGGTGATCATAGCATCACTTATGGTGTTGAATATCGTGAAGATGAAGCGTATGTCAAAAATTCTATTGTTGCAGGCATAAAAGATGAAGAAACGGACGTTTTTGCTCTTTATGCTCAAACTGAATTGGTCCTTAATGACCGTTTTGACTTAAGTGCTGGTCTTCGTTATGACGATTATGATTATGAAGATAATCATGGCTACAAAATCCAAGATAATAAGATTAGTCCTAATGCAACCTTAAGCTTTGCTGCTACCCCGCAACTTGAGTTACACGCAGGTTATGCAAAAGCCTTTAAAGGTGTGAGCAGTCCTGAAGCATGGTTCATTGAATTTCCTAACTGGCCAGCAGGGTTAACTAGCTATGCAGGTGCTGATATCGTAGCTGATGGTGTAGGTGAATTGAAGGCTGAAGAATCTGATAATATTGAAATCGGCTTTAAATATGAAGGTAACAACTTTGCTGCCAGTGGTGAAGTATTCAGACAAACAGTTAAGAACTCACAAATTGCTGAAGCCAGCAAAGCAACACGTTATAGCTATTTAGATGATGTTAAATCAACAGGTTACGCCTTACGACTAGCCTATTTTTGGGATGAAATAACAGCCAATATCGGTGTTTCTGAAACTAAACCAAAACTAGGTAATGAACCTTTAGGTAGCGGGAATATGGCTATTGGTACTGCTTATGGTCGTACTTGGACCACTGGTTTGGAATATAGCCCTGCTTTCAATTTAACCATGGGTTGGAATGCACGTTTTGTTGAAGAGTTAGATTTTGTACAAAGTGGTCAAGATAATAAAGCCAGTTACGGCGTTCATGATGTTTATCTGCAATGGTCTCCTAAAGATCGCATGACGGTGGGCTTATCAGTAAGTAATATTTTTGATAAAAACTACTATGATCAAGGGACTTTCTATACACAAAGTGACACATCGACTCCTATTGGCTTACCAGAGCCAGGTCGCGATGTTCGTGTATCATTTAGTTATGAGTTCTAATCTAAATTAAACAATGACCTATTTTGCCCACCTTTACGGTGGGCTTTTTAGTTTCTGGAGTGTGCAATTTTGAATGATAAAAAGTGGTTAACTAACTGGCTTACTGTGCTATTTTTATGTGTGGCTAGCCTACAGGTAAGTGCTGAAATCACCGTTATAGACATTGCCGGAAGAACAGTGATACTAGATAAGCCCGCCAATAAAGTAGTGCTGGGTGAAGGTCGTTTTCTAGCGGTATTAGGCGTACTGGGTGTTGAACAACCCATTTCTCATATTGCAGGCATGATGAATGAGTTTCACCTGTATGATCCGGCGGGCTATCAACAATACCAACACGTGTTTCCTGATATAGATTCTGTACCCAATTTTGGTCATACCAGTGAAGATAGTGTCAGTGTTGAGAAGATCATTCTATTAAACCCTGATGTAGCAATATTTGGTTTAAACGGTCATGGCCCCGGCGCTCGATCTAAACATATTACTGATCGTTTAGAAGCGGCAGGAATTCCTATTGTCTTTATCGACTTTAGAAAAGATCCCCTTAAAAACACAGTGAGAAGTGTGGAGATCGTCGGTGAAGTAATGGGATATAAAGAGGCAGCTCAAGCTTATGCTGATTTGTATAACGCGGAACTCAAGAAAGTAACGGATGGTGTTGCAAACATTCCTCAGCAAGATTACCCCTCAGTATTGTTTGAGCTACGGGCTGATATGGCTCAAGAATGTTGTATCACCGTTGCTAAAGGTCTATTTGCAGATATGGCTGAAGTGGCTGGTGGCACCAGTATGGCGAAAGGCTTATTACCCGGCCCCGTCGGGCAACTTAGTTTTGAACACATTATTAATTCAGACTTTGATATTTATATCGGTTCGGCCATTGGTTCAATGTTGGATTTAGACAATCAGGGTAGCTATAAGCGTTTACTCCTCGGCCCTGGTGTAGATGAAACGACTGCTAGAAAATCACTGGATACCTTAGTCGCTAGAACTGGTTTTGCAGAAATTACCGCGATTAAAACTCATCATTCTCATGCTATCTGGCATCACTTTTATAACTCGCCGTTAAATATATTTGCTATTCAAAAGATGGCGCAATGGTTTCATCCACAGATATTTTCAGAATTAGAACCAGAAAAAGTACTCAATGAATTATTAGRMAATTTTGAYGGCGTTGATTTATCAGGTAATTACGCCGTTTCAAATTAAATTNAGGATAATAAWATGTTCCAAGCTCAAACGACTGTCAAGGCTCAAAAAGCCGACAAGTATATACAAACCYTAGCCAAACATTTTGCTAAAAAAGTWACAGTAGAAAAYAGTGAAGSSGGTAGYAAAGTGATGTTTCCTATGGGCAGCTGYYTAATGACCTTGAATGATGACTGCATCACTTTGCAGTGTGAATCAGGGRAAAAAGAAGAGCTAGACGTMGTTAAAGAAATTATCTCTAGCCAYCTTATTATGTTAAAAGAACTGAAGACAGTTTCTATTGAATGGCAAGATGAGACKMAAASYAAGGACTAAAAGTGACCACAACAGCTTCTTTTGACTACTTAAAAAAGTCACGTCAAAAAACAGTATTGATCATGGTGGTTTCCTTACTGCTATTGTTAAGTTTGTTTTTTGATATTGCCACAGGGCCGGGCGAATTTTCTTTATCACAAATAGGGCAGGTTATTCTTAACCCCGATGCTTTGGGTGCTCGGATGAATATCATTATTTGGGATATTCGAATTCCGACTGCATTAATGGCGATTTTGGTCGGTGCAATGCTCAGTGCCGCCGGTGCTGAAATGCAAACTATCCTTAATAATCCATTAGCCGATCCCTTTACCTTAGGCATTTCATCAGCCGCCAGCTTTGGCGCAGCGGTGGCGATTGTGGTTGGCGTTGAAACAATCCCCGTATTTGGTGAGAGTCTAATTACGGTAAGCGCCTTTAGTTTTGCATTAGCCACCTCCCTGTTTCTCTACTTATTTACCCGGTTTAAAGGTACATCAAGTGAGACTATGGTGTTAGTCGGCATCGCCTTATTGTTTGCCTTCAATGCCCTACTCAGCTTATTACAGTACACCGCCACCGACGCCCAACTCAGCCAGATTGTATTTTGGATGATGGGCTCATTAGGCCGAGCAAATTGGATGAACATTATGGTTTGCAGCATCATCTTACTGTGTGTCATTCCCTTATTCTTCTATCGTAGCTGGGCGTTAACGGCATTGCGAATGGGCGATGATAAGGCGGCTAGCCTAGGCGTTAATGTAAAACGACTGCGTATTGAGGTATTACTCGGCGTGTCATTATTAGCCGCCACGGCAGTTTCATTTGTCGGCACTATTGGTTTTATCGGTTTAGTCGGGCCACATATTGCCCGAATGATTGTCGGTGAAAGCCAACGCTTCTTCTTACCTATGTCGATAGTCTGTGGCGCGTTGATCATGTCGATTACATCAATAGTTAGTAAGTCTATAACTACCGGCGTAGTTTATCCTGTCGGTATTATTACTGCACTGATTGGTATTCCCTTCTTTATTAGTCTTATCCTAACCGTGCAAAGAAGGAGCTGGCATTGAGTTTAATCATTAAAAACCTCAATTTCTCCTATTCCGATAAACACGTATTAAAGAATATTTCTCTCAGCCACTTACCTAAGGGTCAATTGACAGTGCTGTTGGGGCCCAATGCAGCAGGTAAAAGTACCTTTTTTCGTAGCTTGGCTGGCTTGATTGAAGCTGACTATGAACACATAAGCATTAATGATAAAAAGCTAAATGAACTAAGTGCAGCAGAACGTAGCCAACGGGTTTGTTATATGCCACAGATCTTTTCTACCCATGCCATGTTAACGGTGTTTGAAGTGGTATTATTGGCTCAGAAAGAACTCACTTCTTGGTCAGTGAGTGGTGATGATATTGAAGCAGTAGAGTCACTGTTAAAACAGTTTGAAATCGACCATTTAGCCCAACGTTATATCAGCGAACTTTCAGGTGGCCAGCAACAACTCGTATCTATTTGTCAGGCCATGGCTAGATCAGCAGAGTTATTTTTATTAGATGAACCTACCAGCGCTTTAGATCTAAGACATCAACTAAAAGTGATGCAACGCCTAAAAGATGAAACTCAACAACGTAATGTCACCACCATCATTGCCCTGCATGACCTAGGCTTAGCAGCCCGCTTTGCTGATAACCTACTGCTAATGAAAGACGGGAAACTTGTTGGTCATGGGGAAACAGAAGCCATGTTTGCATCGCCATTAATTGAAGATATTTACGGTATTGAAATAGAGTTATTTCGTAATGCTAAAGGCTCATTGGTCGTGGCATCTGAATTGAAGTAGATCAATACTYAGCGATATTTTGTAATAAAGCTAACCAGGGCAGTCACGTAATCCTAAGAATACTTAGTAAATCCATGTTCTTCATCGTACCGTAAAACACTAACAAAAGTATCTACAGGTATCAAGCCAATATAGGCACACTCAATTATAGGCATCAATTTATTACGAAAAGATTTTTTTTCGTTTTGTAAAGTTTTCAACTGCGCACCATTTAAAAATTTTCCTGGCATTTTGTTCGGTAATAACTGAATCCAAATTGCTTCTTCCCAATCTCTTTGAACCGGAACAAAACTATACAATGAAGATGATGGGAACATTCTGCTGTATTTCTCAAAGTTGAACTTATGAAAATCAAAAATACTGACACCGCCGAGAACTCTTACGAAAGGATAAAATTCTGAACCTTGCCCTGTACCCCATCTCAGTTCTATATCTGGATTAGGGTGAATACTGCCACTCTTTAATATTTTTAAATAGCGACTTACACTAGTAGTGTGCCAAAAGGAACCCAATAATTCTGACGGAAAAGTCATTCTTCAATACTCAAAATTAACTCCAAAGGAGGAAAAACCATTCATTGATCCTTGTCGGTTCTCTTATTAGCTAGTCATTAGTTCTAAAAATACAACCATATTTACATACTGTTTCATTGCGGCACTATAATTTTTAATGGTTTTTTTAGATACCTTTCCAGATTTAGTTAGATCATCAGAAAGAGTGATAACATCCTTATCTTGTGACAATATTTCTGGTGAAATAGTAATATTTAAGTGCTTAGAAACACTGTTTAAATATGACACATAGGATTTACATGAATCTGCAACAACATCATTTTTACCAACGCCACATTCTTTTATATAAATTTCATATTTTCTTTGATTTTGAATCATGCACGGTTTCCTTTAGAAATGAATAAGYCCCAAAAAGCTAGGTATTAGTGACAAATTAGGCTCTATTGCTCAGCGTGGAAGTAATTCCACTATCAATAATTCAATTTATTACATACTTTAAGGGAAGCTAACGTCTCCCTTAAATAAAATCAAAGCTTAGTATGCAATCCACATTCACGATTAGATAATGCTTTAGTTGGATCAAAGTATTTATCAACATTTGGCAGGCCGTGTTTTTCTAAATAGGCTTGCATGTCAGCTTCTTTCCAATGCAGTAGTGGTGCAACTTTAACTGCGCCATTTATACCCGTGCTGATGACTTCCATGTTTTGTCTAAATTCAGTTTGTTCGCTACGTACAGCTGTAAGCCAAATATCTGGGCTTTGTTCACGCATTGCACGCATGAAAGGCTCTAATTTAAATTGTTCGGTGAATTCAGCATGGGCAGCATCGTCAACACTTGGAATCCCGCCTAAAGCAGCATCACGGCGTGCAGCAGTAACATTCGGTGCGTAAACTTCAATATTAAGGTTTAATTTTTCAATCAGTTCTTCGGCTATTTTGTAAGTATCTCTTGTGTTGTAGCCTGAATCAATCCAAATCGCTTTTATCTTAGGATTGATTTGTGTCGCCATGTGTAAAATAACCGCTTCGTAAGGGCCAAAGTTGGTGGTGACGATTGGCTTTTCTGCAACGCTATTAGCCCATTCGAGGATTTTAACTGGGTCTGCATCACGCAGGTCTTTATTCGCTTGTTCAATATCAATCATATTTATTACTCCGGTAAGTCATAAGGCTACATTTAAGCGCCTTTAATACATCAAGATTATACTCACTTATCTGCTGAGCACTTATTTCTTGTCTGTACTTTTACTTTCAAATTAAATGTATACCCGT
>NVVP01000007.1 GCA_002402245.1 Gammaproteobacteria bacterium
AAGCCTTCAAGTTGTAACAATTCAGACATGGAGTGGTATTCTTTAATGTAAATGAACGGCTATTATAACGTATTAAAAAAGTTCTTTATTGTCTTAAAAGGCTGGGTTCGGTTAAGACTATAAGAATAGACTGTTCAAGAGTGATACAGGCTTAGTCATGAATGATTATCAAAGTATATTATGCGGTATGTTTCATTGAATATAAGAAGCGCCCTTGAGTTGACAGGAATATTTAGTTAAGCGATGCTTAGACCTTATTTGTCATTTAACTTATTCTCTATTTGCTTAAGCTAGATTAGATGAAATAAGGTCTTATCTCTAAAATTAGAGAAGAGTGAGGGGGCTTATAAAACATTTTGTTAAGCCTTTTATGTCAGGAGTATCGCATTGTTCGAATCATTAAATAGTATCCCAATAGCTATTTGGTCTGTAGCATTAGGTTCGTTAATCACTTTACTTGGTGTATTAATTTCCAACATAAACAATAGAAAGCAATTGGAAATTCAGTTGAAGCATGATGCTGAGATTAGAACAATTGAAAGAAAAGCTGCTATGAGACGCGAAGTTTATTTGAGTGCAGCCGAAGAGTTAGTTAAAGCAAACAACTATATTGGCTCACTATCTCAAATAGATCTTGTCAAAACTAATATTGCTGAAGGGCTCCAAGGTTTCTTTACGTCAGCAACAAAGTTGGAGTTAATTGCTGAGCAAGAAACAGGAAAAGCATCAAATGATCTCGTATTGGCATATAGCGGATTATTGTTTAGATTGTTAGCAAAAGTTTCCCCCATTAATGATTTAAGAACCGACATAGATATCATCAATTATCACTATGACGAATCTCAAATAGAAATTAAGAGAGTTTTAGCTGCAATGAATGCTCAAAATGAATCTGGAGCACCTAATGAAGCGGTGTTCAGTGCCTTAAACAAGTCATTCGAATTTCAAAGTAAAAGGTCAAAAGAACTAACTGACGAAAGAGATGAGTGTTGGGAGAGGGTAAATGAACTTACAAGTAAATTCACAGTAGAAGTAGCGGAAGAAATGAAATCTATGGCACTACTTCAAATTCCTGTCATGGTAGGCATACGTAAAGAATTAGATATAGAAACCAACCTTAAATCTTATAGACAGCAAGTGGTAAATAGCACTGAAATACTTAGTAAACAACTAGACGAATTTATATCTGTAATTGAAAAATAGGCTTAATAAAGCAGGAAATTGGGACAATTGTTACGCTGCACTGTGTAAATCAAGGGGTCAGCGAACTTGATTTTTAATTAATTTTACTGATCTGGGATTCAATTATAACTTCTGGCATTTAGGGCAGTAAAATGTCGCTCTTTGTGCATCTTTATAATGTTTTATTAGTGTGGTGCAGTGGGTGCAAGCTTTACCTTCTTGGCCATAGACATTGAGTTGTTGAGCGAAGTAAAATCAAGGGGTCAGCGAACTTGATTTTTAATGAATTTTACTGCTCTGGGATTTCAATTATAATTTCTGACATTTAGGGCAGTAAAATGTCGCCCTTTGTGCATCTTTATAATGTTTTATCAGTGYGGTGCAGTGGGTGCAAGCTTGGCCTTCTTGGCCATAGACATTGAGCTGTTGAGCGAAGTAACCAGGTTGGCCATCACTATTTCTGAAATCTTTCAGCGTGGTGCCTCCTGCTTCAATGGCTTTTTCTAGCACTTCTTTAATGATGGGCACGAGTTTGTTTATTTTAGCTCTGCTGACTTCGCCTGCTAAGGTTTTAGGGTGGATTCGAGCTAAAAATAAGGCTTCATTGGCATAAATATTACCCACGCCGACCACATGTTTTCCATTCATAATGAAGGTTTTAATAGTGGTACGGCGGCCTTGTAGTAGGCTGTACAAATAAGCAGTATTGAATTCATCAGAAAGTGGTTCTGGGCCAAGGTGGCTCAATAAAGCATGGTTGGCTATTTCATCATCAGGACTCCACAAAATAGCACCAAATCGACGAGGATCGGTGTAGCGTAGGATGAGGCCATTATTAAAGCTGATATCAGCATGTGCATGCTTGCCAATAGGCTCAACCGTGTCGATGACCTGTAAGTTACCTGACATGCCTAGATGGATAATCAACGTGCCTGAGTCACAGCGAAGCAATAGGTATTTTGCTCGGCGTTCAATATCATGAACAGTTTGATTAATTAGAATGTGATCAAGCTTGGGTGTTATAGGCCATCTTAAACTATCATTTCTAATGGTAACAGCCGTTATTTGTTGATGCTTAATATGGGGGGATATTCCACGACGTGTGGTTTCAACTTCAGGTAATTCAGGCATTAATTTGGCTCGGCAGGTGGAAATAATTGAGATTGAGTTGAAATAGGGAAGTGAAAGGCAAGCTTAGTATCGGTATTAATTAGAATGACGCTTCGCTCTGTAGTCTGTACGATTAAGCTCATCGTATTGTCTTCACCTTCAAATGAGATATGTACTTTTTTATTTTCTAATGAGTTTATTTCATCACTGCTTATTGGCAGAACCTGCATCGCATAGGCATGTTGCCAAGCATCTATTAGTGTCACTAGTTGATCGCTGCTCAGGCTGCGATCACTTTGCCAATGGCCATTTTTAAGCTCAAGGCTTTGGGTCGGCAATTGAAGTTGCTTAATCTTAAGGCTATTAGCAATCAAGCGGTTATCAATAAAGCTGGCAACGGTTGAGTTGAGAAGCGGTGCAATATTGTCAGCAATGAGGTAAATTTTATTATTAGATTGAATATAACGTTGCCGGCTTAATGTTTCGATGCCACCAAACTTAAYCATTAGTTGGTTTAGTTGTAAATTAATACTGTCTGGGCCTAGTTCAAATTCTTCTAAGTCGGTAGTCGCTGTGGGTTCAAATTGGCTATGCAGTGGCTGAGACAATAAGCTGAGAATGAGCTTGATTCGGGTATCATTTGCCTTGGCTTGTATTGGTTGGATTATTTGCCAATTTTGATCGACTTTTTTTATCTCTATATCACTACGATTTTGACGTTTAATGTTTATCGTATGGATATCTTGTTGAGTTAATTCAGACAAACCAGTCTGTGTTTTCTCAGGCGTTGGTTGGTAATTAACAAAGAAGTACAAGCCAATGATGAGTAGCAGTAATAGCAGATTAGTAATATGACCTCGTTTCATCGTTGGCGACGCTTACGCCAAATGATGAAGGCGACTAAGAACAAGATAAAAGGTAAGCCTAACAAAAAGCCTAAACCAATAACTAAAGACTGGGTATTAGATAGTATTAGCTGCTTATCTTCAGTAGTTTTAACTGGAATAGCGATTAAGCTATCATCCTCCGCCAACCAATTAAGCAGGGCCATACCGAGTTCAAGGTTTGCTGCATTACCGATATAAGTATTAGAGACAAAGTCACTATCACCGACGATGGCAATGCGTTGTTCTGAGTCTTCATCGTTATCTAATGAACGCGTTAATAGGTAGGATAAACTAAGTGGCCCAGCGGTATCGGTGCCTAGTTCAAAGTTAAACTCTAGTTCACTGGTTTCATCAATGTCGCCGACTTTAGACCAGGCGTTATTTTGCGTATTGAGTAATGAGGTCATCAGCCATTGATTGTTTAATTCTGATGGCTCTAGTGCTACAGCTTGAGGGAAGAGGGTGACCATACTGACTGCGGCGCCAACAGGATGATTGGAATAATCATTAATTAAGCTAAAACGTGGATCATTAATGCCTAATAATTCAGCATTGGGATCTAATACCGTACCTGCAATAAATTCAATATTAAGTTGTTCAGCAAGGGCTGATAAATGGCTATGCGTATCAGGATCGGCTAACCAAAGTAAATTACCACCGTCACTGACATATTGTTGAATAAGCTCAATTTCACCTTCAAGCCACGCTTGCTCGGGGCTAGCGATAACTACGGCCGCTGTATTATCAGCAATATGGCTGTTTTCAATTAGGTTTTGGCTTATTATTTTAAAGCCTTTTTGTTTTAAGCTATCAGCCCAAATGGAAAGGTGACTATTTCCTGGGTCTAGCGGACTACGCTCGCCATGTCCTTCAATAAACACCAGCCAGGGTTCTTTATGACGAGATACGCTGATTAGTGCATTGCTTAATGATTGTTCTGACAGGTCATACACTCGGGCTTGTTGTTGGCCTAATGTAACCACCATTTCGGCTTGCTGTTGGATGTTATATTGTCGGACTAAACTGGGTGAGAATTCAGGGTCAATATAGCTTATTTTTAATCGGCTACTTTTAGTTTGATAACGTTTAAGTAAGGATTCAAGTGCGTCTTTAAATTTATAATTTGGGCTAACAAAGACCTGAATGACAATGTCTGTTTCTAATTGCTCAAGAAAGTCTGTGGTGGCTAAAGAAAGCGAGTGACGGTTGTTTTGAGTCCAATCCGCACTAATATCTGTTTTAAGTGATACTTGAGCTAACAATACAACTGCAATGATGAGCAATAGATAAAAAATCGCATTCTGAATTTTTATCTGCCATTTGGTATTTTTAGTTATCTTCATTTAGTTTAGTCGCTCTGAATCTAGACGGCGAATAGTGAGAATTAAGAAGGTGGCGACGATAATAAGGTAATAGGCAATATCACTACTATGGACTTCACCTTGTAATAAACGTTGGTAATGACGCAGTAATGATAACCAGCTAAATAAACCAGAAGAGTCGGCATTGGTGCCTGCCCAATCGATTATCCACAATAGAAATAGGCTAGCGAATGTCGTCATGGCGGCAATAGCAGGTTGTTTGGTCAAGGAGGACAGGTATAAGCCAATAGCCGTAAAGCTCGCTAATAATAAGCTTAGGCCTAATATGGCAGCAGCCAATAAACGATAATCTAATGGGCTGGCCACAGCCAGTGATAATGGCATTAAACTGATGAGTAAAAGTAGTAATAAGAAGAAGGCATAAGTAGCCAAATATTTACCTAAGACAATATCTACAATGGATAAAGGAGCTGAGAGTAGCAAGGGCAAGCTTTCATTACGGCGTTCTTCTGCAATCAGTCGCATGGTAATGAGTGGAGAAATTAGTAATAATAGGGTCGCGGCATTACTGAATAAAGGTATCGCGATAGATTGCGTGACGCCGGGAGCACCTGGAATAGCCGAAAGTCTGCCTTGGACCTGAATAAAATAATCAATATGGCTTAAAAATAGGTAAGCCAGAATAAGTTGGCTTAAGGCTAGAATAATCCAGGCTAATGGGGATAAAAATAGTCGATAGAGTTCATTTTTAGCCAATGCAAACATTAGTGTTCTTGCTCATTTTGGATTATTTTCATAAATACATCTTCTAGCGAGTGTTGCTCGGAGCTGAGATGGCGTAATTGCCACTGTTGCGTGACTGATAAGGATACAATCGCCTCACTAGGATCATTATCTGGACTGTAGTGAATACGGAACTGAGAGGGGCTTATCTGTTCAACAAGATTGACTGCTGGTAATGCGGTTAATATGGACACATCAGGTGGTGCTAATAAGGTGACTAATAAGCTAGAAGATTGCATTTGTTGGCGAAGCCCAGCAATAGTGTCACTAAATAGTAGTTGGCCTTTATTAATGATTTGTACCTGATCACATAACATTTGTACTTCCGGCAAAATATGGGTCGATAATATTACGCTATGTTCATTGGCAATATCTCGAATCAACTGGCGTATTTCTCGAATTTGAATCGGATCAAGACCTGAGGTCGGTTCGTCTAAGATAACTACCGCGGGTGAATGAATAATTGCTTGGGCAATACCGACACGTTGTTGGAATCCTTTAGATAAATTACCGATTAAACGTTTTGTTACCTCAGTTAAACCACATCGTTCGATGACACTTTCAACTGCTTTCTTTTTAGCCGAACGAGGTATCTTATTAATATCTGCACTGAAAGATAAAAATTCTGCGACGGTTAACTCTTTATAAAGAGGCGGCGTTTCGGGTAAATAACCAATATGTGCTTTAGCTTGTTTAGGTTCGGCTAGTAAATCATAGCCATTGATAATAATTTCACCCTGACTAGGTGACAGGTTGCCACTGAGCATTTTCATGGTGGTGCTTTTTCCAGCACCATTTGGCCCTAAAAATCCTAATACTTCGCCTTTCTTTACGGAGAAATTCAATTCTTTTACAACGGCTTGTTCACCATAGAAGCGTGACAGTCCTTTTGCATACAGTAGCTCAGACATATCGTTTTATAACATGCTCTCGATGGAATTAACCCATTCTGTAGAGGCTAAAAAGGCTTTATTAAGAGTTTTAAGTTCTAGCTTAGCAGGCAGGCTGTGTAGCTTACCTTGTTCATGCGCTATAACGAGGTTTAATAATTCGCGATGGGGGCCATCACCTTGCAGTAATAAGGCTTCTTTTATTTCATTTTCAATCGGCAGTGTGTCGATTATTTCAGCCATAGGTTTTTCTAATATGGCATCTAATAAAGAAAATAATCCGAGGATAAATGCACCTTCGGAGTCACAATCTAAGTATTCAGCAAGTTCAGTACACATTTTTGCTCTGAGTAATGCTGCGGTTGAAAGCTCACTTACCTTTGGTTTAATGTCTGAAAAAGCAAGTACAGTAACCCATGACTTAATTGTTTGTAGACCTAAAAAGACTAAACCTTGATGAATTGATTCAACCTTTTTAGGTAAACCTACTGCAGAAGAGTTTAAAAATCGTAGTAATTTAAAGGTGAGACCAACATCTTGTCGAACCAACAGCTCTAAGTCAGCAATGGTGATATCAGGATCTTGTAGGCTATTTAAAATTTGTAGGGCTGAAAGTTTATTTTCAGGCAGTGCTTTACCGCTGATTAGATCAGGTCTGCAGAAGAAGTATCCCTGATAGTAGTGGAAGCCAAGGCGTTGGCATAGTCTAAACTGCTCTTCAGTTTCTACTTTTTCAGCTAACAGTAGGACTTTTTCTTTTTTTAAGTGTCGAACATGTTCAACTAATTCTTCTTCAGTTAAGGCTAAAATGTCTATCTTTATGATAGAAGCCAGTTTTATAAGTGGTTTTTGTTCTTCGCTATAAATAAAGTCATCGAGTGCAATGGTGAAGCCTTGTTCAACTAAGCGTTGAGCACCTTCGACAACTTCTTCATCAACTTCAATATCTTCAAGAATTTCTAATACAAGTTGGCCACTTTCAAAAGGAAGAGGAATTTTGCCTGTTAAGAAAGAGCGGGTTAAATTAATGAAGCCTAATTTATCACCCAGTACATGCTCTATACCAAAGCCCATAAAGGTATTGTTAATGACTTGGGTTGTGGCAAAGTCACCATTAAATTCATCAACACCTGACTCGGTCGGGTTTAGGCCTCGGAATAATAACTCATAGGCATAAACTTTAAGTTCACTATCAAATATTGCTTGTCTAGCAATGATGATTGAGTCTGAAAGTTCATTATCCATTCTATTTGAGTCTCCGATCTTTTTATTAATAGATCGGTGATTCTAGCATGATGAATGCGGTTTAGGACTATAAATATCCTAAGAATAGACATAAAAAAGCCCGCAAAAGCGGGTCTTTTTTTGTAACTGTATAAGTTTTATAAGCTTATTTGATTTTAGCTTCTTTATACATTACGTGTTTACGTACTACAGGATCAAACTTTTTGAGCTCTAATTTCTCAGGCATCGTACGTTTGTTTTTGTCTGTTGTGTAGTAATGGCCTGTTCCAGCAGATGAAACTAATTTAATTTTTTCGCGCATGATTTAATCTCCTAAACTTTTTGGCCGCGGGCACGGATATCAACTAAAACGGCATCGATGCCTTTTTTGTCGATAATACGTAAACCGTGATTACTTACACGTAATTTAACCCAACGGTTTTCTGATTCAACCCAAATACGATGAGGGTGAAGGTTTGGAAGAAACCGACGTCTTGTTTTATTGTGGGCGTGAGAAACATTGTTCCCAGCCATTGGGCGTTTACCCGTTACCTGACATACTCGTGCCATATTAAATCGCTCCTAATGAACATTGCGTACATGACCTGCCGTAATTCCATTAACAATGAATTCACAATCAGACCACTAAAAGCCGACCTTTATACCATTATTTATCAAGCTTGTGTAGTCAAACTTAGTGTCATGCAGGGTTAAGCCCCATATTATGGAGGATACCTTCTAAGTAGTTCATATTAAGTGCGCCTATTTTGCGCATGACAATTTCACCATCTGGCGCTATTAGGAAGTGGGTTGGGGTGACTCGGATATTGCCAAAAGCCTGAGATATTTTCATGCCTTTATCCCAGACAATCAGGTAGGGCAGTTTTTTCTTGGCGCGCATAGCATGAATGTGGTCGAGGGAATCATAGTCCATCGCCACCGCAATTATTTTCAGATTCTTTTCTGAATATTGATTATGTAATGCGATTAACTCGGGCATTTCCTGGATACAACTCGGACAGTCTGTGGCCCAAAAAACAACTAACACTGCTTGCCCACGATAATCGTGAAATGCATGAGGTTTATTATCAATATCAGTAAATGATAGTTCAGGAACCATCGCTTGATTAGAACATGATGCTAGCGTTAATAATAAGCTTAGCGATATAAAAAGTTGGCGAAAATAGATGTTCATAATTTAAAGTCTCGAAATAAGCACTAGTTTGCTAAGGTTAGTTGGCCTAAGGTTTCTGTTAATTTGAGATTCTCTCGATAATCAACTGGGCAGTCAATAATAGTAACAGTGTCACGTGCTAAAGCAGCTTCTAATTCTGGCATTAATTGTTCGGTAGATTCTATCTTAACGCCGTGAGCACCAAAAGAACTAGCATATTGCACAAAATCAGGGTTAGTGAATTTGACATTACTACTGCGACCAAACTGGTTTTGTTGTTTCCATTCAATTAAGCCATAACTTTCATCATTCCAAACGAGAATAACGATAGCGATATGAAGACGCATGGCGGTTTCTATTTCTTGCGAATTCATTAAGAAACCCGCATCACCGGTTACGGCAACTACCTTACGATCAGGATAAGCAATTTTGGCGGCAATAGCCCCAGGAACAGCAATACCCATACTGGCAAAACCATTAGAAATAATGCAGGTGTTAGGATACTCACAGCGGAACATACGAGCCATCCACATCTTATGGGCACCAACATCACAAATAACAATGTCTTTTAAATCCATTGCCGTACGTAAATCCCAAATTATTTTTTGGGGTTTAACAGGGAATTCCATATCATCGCGATGTTGATTCATTTCTTGAACAACACTTTCTCGTAATGTACGCATTGCTTTGTTTTTATGGGGCGTAGCGAGGGTTTGAATTCGGGCTAGACTATGGTTTATATCACCAATCACCTCAAAGCTAACATTGTAATACGCATCGACTTCAGCCAGTGATGCATCAATATGAATAATGGTGCGATCGCGAGAAGGGTGCCATAAATACGGATGGTATTCGACCATATCGTAACCGATACAAATAATGACATCGGCATTAGCAAAGCCACAGTTAGCATAGTCGCCTGATTGTAAGCCTACACTGCCCAACGCCATTGGATGATGAAATGGGATAACACCTTTAGCCATAAAAGTATTGGCTACTGGAATGCCTAAGTTGGCTGAAAACTCAGCCAGTGCTTGTGAGGCTTTTGTTCTAACGACCCCATTGCCCGCTAAAATAATAGGTGTTTTAGCTTGAGAGATAATGCTAGCTGCAAGCTCTACTTGTTGGGTAGAAGGCTCGGGAAGGGCGACATGCTTTACTGGCAAAGGCACTTCATCCGTGTCCATTTCAGCGATATTTTCTGGGAACTCTATAAAACAAGCACCGGTTTTTTCTGTTTGCGCCACTTTAAAGGCTTTACGAATGATCTCGGGTATGACTTCAGGGCCGACAATGCGGGTGGCATATTTAGTTATTGGCAGGAACATAGCTTCTAAATCGAGTACTTGATGTGACTCTTTGTGTAAACGATTAGTAGCAGCTTGGCCGGCAATGGCTATAAGAGGGGCATAATCCATATTAGCATCTGCAACTCCAGTGATAAGGTTGGTTGCACCAGGGCCTAATGTAGCAAGACAGACACCCGCACGGCCAGTCAGACGACCATAAACATCAGCCATAAAGGCCGCGCCTTGTTCATGACGCGTAGTGATGAAGCTGATGTTAGAGTCAAGCAGGGCATCCATGACATCCAGGTTTTCTTCACTTGGAATACCAAAAATATATTCAACACCCTCATTTTCAAGGCTGCGGACAAATAATTCAGCTGCTTTCATGTTGTCTGTCCTTTAGTACAAAAAGGACGGTATCCACACGACTGTGAACACCGTCAATTTCTGAGTTTATTTAAACTCTTCAGGTGTTTGTGTGTGCCAATCTGTTACTTGTTGGTAACGGTGGGCAATGTTAAGCAAACGCGCTTCTTCAAAATAATTACCAATAAGCTGTAAACCAACAGGTAAACCATCAATAAAACCAGCAGGAATAGACATACCCGGTAAGCCGGCAAGGTTAGTACTCAGGGTATAAATATCAGCCAAATACATGGCAACAGGATCATCTGTTTTGTCGCCCAGTTTAAATGCAGTGCTGGGTGCTGTTGGCCCCATAATGACATCAACATCATTAAATGCTTGTTGGAAATCATCACTGATTAA
Source organism: Gammaproteobacteria bacterium (assembly GCA_002402245.1). Lineage (GTDB taxonomy): Bacteria > Pseudomonadota > Gammaproteobacteria > Nitrosococcales > Methylophagaceae. The sequence goes on from NVVP01000007.1 coordinate 10,630, forward strand.
GCGGCGACATTGTTGTGCTTTTAAATAATATGCATCGTAATAACCCGCTGATAAAGCATAAGTACCAATCATGATGCGACGTTTTACTTCTTCGCCAAAGCCTTCACCACGTGAACGATTATAAAGGTCATCAAGATCGGCTGGGTTCTCACAGCGGTGACCAAAACGGACACCATCCATACGCGATAGATTTGATGAGCATTCAGCTGGCGCTACCACATAATAAGTAGGAACAGATAAGCCCGTGTTAGGCAGGGTAATTTCTTTTACTGTAGCACCCAGTGATTGGTACATTTTGACGGCATCATTAATAACTGCCGCAATTTTAGGATCTAAATCATCACTAAAGAATTCTTTTGGTAAACCAATGCGAAGCCCTTCTAAACTATCATTCAATGTCGCTGAGTAATCGGGTACTTCTTTATCAATACTGGTTGAATCACGCTCATCAAAGCCGGCCATTTCATTTAATAATAGAGCTGCATCTTCGGCACTATGAGCCATCGGTCCAGCTTGATCTAAGCTCGATGCAAAAGCAATCATACCGTAGCGTGAAATACGACCATAAGTCGGTTTTAAACCGGTTAGGTTACATAATGAGGCAGGTTGGCGAATTGAACCACCAGTATCAGTACCTGTAGCAATAGGTGCTAATCTAGCCGCCATTGCAGCAGCAGAACCACCTGATGAACCACCTGGAACACGGTCGGTATCCCACGGGTTTTTAACATTGCCGTAAAAGCTAGTTTCATTTGATGAGCCCATGGCAAACTCATCCATATTTGTTTTACCTAGCGTCACCATGCCAGCTGCATTGATTTTTTCCACTACGGTTGCATCATAAGGTGCAATAAAATTAGACAGCATTTTAGACGCTGAGCTGGTTAATAGACCTTGTGTGCAAAATATATCTTTATGGGCTAATGGGATTCCGGTGAGTTTTCCCGCAGTCTTTTGTTGTAAGCGTTGATCGGCGGCGCGCGCTTGCGCTAAAGCATGTTCTTCAGCGACGGTGATAAAGGCGTTTAGCTTGCCGTTATGAGCGTTAATTCGGTCAAGATAATGCTGAGTTAATTCAACACTAGTAAATTCACCGTTATGTAGTGCCGATGAAAGTTCAGAAAGCGATTTGTTATGCATATTGGGACCTGTCATTCTAGTTTTTTAGCTTAAAAGCAGAGTAGTTTTTATAAATATAAAAATATAAACTGAATAAAATAGCGTTATTCGAGTACCTGTGGAACGAGATAAACGCCGGCATCTGTTTTTGGCGCAATAGACTGAAATAATTCACGCTGATTACTTTCGCCAATGACATCTGGGCGTAATCTTTGGTGAGCATCAAAAGGGTGTGCCATCGGGCGTATATCAGTCGTATCGGTATTATTTAAATCTTCAACAAGATTGAAAATATTGCTCAAATCCCGCACATACTCAGGGATAGCATTTTCATCAATTGCTAATCGCGCTAGGTGGGCGATTTTTTCTACATCGGTTTTATCTAAACTCATCGACGGTTCCAAGTGGTTTTGACTAAGTAAGGCTACAGTTTAAATCATTATAAGCTTGCTCAACAGCCCTAGGGGTTGATAAAGTAGGTCTCTTTCAAATTCTGAGCTGTGGTTTATTAATGTTTGAACGTTTACGCGGAATGTTTTCGAATGATCTTTCGATCGATCTTGGTACAGCAAATACGCTGATTTATGTACGCGGAAAAGGCATCGTTTTAGATGAGCCTTCTGTTGTTGCAATCCGTCAGGATAAAGGTCCTGGAGGCCCACGTTCTATTGCTGCAGTCGGGGTTGAAGCTAAACGAATGTTAGGCCGTACACCGGGCAATATTACCGCTATCCGGCCATTAAAAGATGGTGTGATTGCTGATTTCACCGTCACTGAAAAAATGTTGCAACATTTTATTCGTAAAGTACATGAAGGTCGTTTTTTCAAACCTAGTCCACGTGTTTTAGTTTGTGTTCCTTGTGGTTCAACTCAGGTTGAGCGTCGCGCAATTCGCGAATCAGCAGCGGGAGCGGGTGCTAGAGACGTCTATTTAATTGAAGAACCTATGGCGGCAGCGATTGGTGCTGGCATGCCAGTAGATGAAGCTAGTGGTTCAATGGTATTAGATATTGGCGGTGGTACTACTGAAGTAGCGGTTATCTCATTAAACGGTATCGTTTATTCAGCTTCTGTACGTATTGGTGGTGACTTATTTGATGAATCTATTATTAATTATGTTCGTCGTAATTACGGTACATTAATTGGTGATGCGACCGCTGAAAAAATTAAGAAAGAAATTGGCTCAGCCTACCCGGGTAATGAAGTTAAAGAAATGGAAGTTCGAGGCCGGAACTTAGCCGAAGGTATTCCTCGCAGCTTTACATTAAATAGCAATGAGATTTTAGAAGCACTGCAAGATCCTCTACAGGGGATTGTCGCGGCCGTTAAAACGGCATTAGAGCAAACACCTCCAGAATTGGGTGCAGATGTGGCGGAACGTGGCATGGTGCTGACCGGTGGTGGCGCATTATTGCGTGATTTAGACCGTTTGTTGATGGAAGAAACAGGTCTGCCAGCGATTGTTGCTGAAGATCCTTTAACTTGTGTTGCCCGTGGTGGTGGTCGAGCATTAGAAATGCTAGATGAAAGAGGTTCCGATATATTCACTTATGAATAAGCGGTCTCGGTAAAATTATATTTCAAAGCCTTTACAGCTTAAATGCTGTGAAGGTTTTTTAGTTCTGGGTGTCTGATATTAACTTTTTATTTCTAACTGAACCATCATTAAATACACGACTATTGATTGCATTGCTTGCATCACTCAGCTTGTTTTTTCTTGATGCATATTCAACGACATTTTCTTCTGCAAGAAATATGATGTCTGCAGTTGTCTACCCGATTAAGACGGTGGCGGCATTGCCTTATAACGCCCTTGATTGGTTAAGCGATTTTTCTCAAGATAGAGATGAATTAAGAGAAAAAAATTCTGCACTTGAAATGGCTAATTTATTGAATAGTCGGCGTTTACAGAAGTTTGAAAGTTTAGAACGAGAAAATATGCGACTTCGAGAGTTATTAGGCTCTTCATTTCGTCTAAATGAACGGGTTAAAGTGGCGGAGATTCTTACTATTGATCTTGATCCTTTTTCACAGAAAGTGGTAATTGATAAAGGCAACCGGAGTGACGTCTTTGTCGGTCAGCCGGTGTTAGATTCCAGTGGTGTGATGGGACAAGTGGTCAGTGTTGGGCCTTTTTCAAGTAATGTGGTGTTATTGACTAACCCTAGTCATGCCATTCCTGTGCAAGTTAATCGAAATGGTTTACGAGGTGTAGTGACGGGGCGAGGGATTAATAAATCACTTCAACTAGAATATCTTCCTCATAATGCCGATATACGTGTGGGGGACTTGTTAGTCACATCGGGTTTAGGCGGACGTTTTCCTCAAGGTTATCCTATTGGTGAGGTGATTAATATCTCCTTTCCTCAAGGGGGGGAGTTTGCCAATATTAAAATAAAACCGGCAGCACAGCTTTCAAAAAGTCGACAAGTATTACTGGTAGTACCAAGTGAAAATATTACTTCAGTGCTTGTTACTGAGSWAGAAGAAGAGGAGGAGATGGAATAATGGCTATTAATCATTCTTCTCAAGGCGGTATTATTATTTTTCTTAGTGTTATTGCTGCTACGGCTTTAACCCTGGTTCCTTTTCCCGATATTGTCCGCTTATTACGCCCTGAATGGGTGTTATTAACGCTTATCTACTGGGCGATGGCATTACCCCAGCGACTAGGTGTCGCGAATGCTTGGTTAACCGGTTTGTTGATGGACCTAATTCTAGGCGGGCCATTAGGCGTGATTGCATTTGCCTATGCGTTTGCTATTTATTTTGTGCATGTATTTCACTTGCAGTTACGCCAATATCCACTTTGGCAGCAAGCGGTTAATATTTTTGTTTTAGTATTTGTTTTACAGGTGATGTTAGTACTGACATCGATACGAACTGCAGAATGGACAATGATATTACCGTCAGTAACCAGTATGTTGTTGTGGCCGGTAGCCTATAACGTATTGCGTGGTGTGAGACGAAGCTTTGATGTTAAGTAAGCGGCTATAAAACGTGTCTACTCAATTTACTTTAAAAGATCATCATCGTGAATATCGGCTAGTTAATGACCGCTTGATCTTCGCTGGCTTATTCGCCCTTTTACTATTTATTATAGTAATGGTTCGTTTAGCGGTATTACAGATCATTGAGTTTGAACATTTTAATTCTTTATCTACTAAAAATCGCGTTGATATTGTGCCTTTATCACCTCAGAGAGGTCTAATATATGACCGCAATGGCATTATATTAGCTGAAAATATCCCTGTTTTCAGTCTCGAGCTTACCCCAGAAAATATGGGTGATGTGGCTTCTACATTAGATGAATTAGCACTTTTATTTGATATGTCAGATGAAAAGATGGCTGATATTAAAAAACAAATAAAGCGGCAACGTGCTTTTCGTGAAATCACTTTTCGGCAGCGATTGACAGAAAAAGAGGTCGCTTTATTTTCTGTTAATCGTCATAAGTTTCCTGGTGTAGAGGTAAAAGGTCGCTTAGTTCGTCATTATCCTCAAGGGGCTTTATTTGCTCATACGATCGGTTATACCGGCCGAATTAATGAGCGAGATCAAAAGCGAATTGATGCTAAAAATTATAAAGGTACGCACAATATAGGTAAGACGGGTATTGAGCGATATTATGAAGACTTACTGCACGGTACCGTTGGCTATCAACAAGTTGAAACTAATGTGCAAGGCCGTGTTGTTCGAGAGTTACATAATACGCCACCGGTATCAGGTAAAGATTTATTTCTTAATTTAGATGTCAATTTACAACGTAAAGCAGATGAGTTACTCGGTGATTACAATGGCGCTATTGTGGCATTAGACCCCCGTTCGGGTGAAGTGCTTTCTATGGTGAGCAAGCCTAATTTTGATCCCAACCCATTTGTATTAGGTATTAGCACGAAAGAGTATGCTTTATTAAGAGATTCTTATGACCGGCCCTTATTTGATCGTAGTTTGCGGGGCCACTATCCGCCTGGCTCAACCTTAAAACCCTTTGTCGCATTAGGTGGATTAGAGTTAGGGGTTGTGACCGAGCACACCGAGAGTTTTTGTCCGGGTTGGTTTACATTACCAGGCCAAGATCACCGTTATCGATGCTGGAAAACACATGGCCATGGCCCAGTGGACTTGAAAAAGGCTATTGCACAATCTTGTGATGTGTATTTCTATGATTTAGCTAATACATTAGGCATTGATCGCTTACATAACTTCTTAGATTTATTCGATTTTGGCCATCGAACAGGCATTGATATCCCAAGTGAAAGTAAGGGGTTATCTCCCTCTAGAGAATGGAAGAGAGAACGTCGTAATCAAGTGTGGTTTCCTGGTGAAACGGTTATTTCTGGCATTGGACAGGGGTTTAACCAAACGACGCCTATTCAACTAGCGCATGCGACAGCTATCTTAGCAATGCGAGGAGTGAATATAACACCTCAAGTTGCTAGGGCAAGTCGAGATAGTGGGCAGAGTGAACTGGTGTTGTTAAATAAAAATACTGCTGATGCACTTCCAATGGAAAATAGTGAACATTGGGAAATTATCATTGATTCGATGATTGAAGTGGTACATGGCAAGCGTGGTACGGCAAGGCATATAGGTAAAAACTTACCTTTCCAAATTGCAGGTAAAACTGGAACAGCCCAGGTGTTTGGTATTAAACAAGATGAAAAATATGATGCGGCAACATTAGCCAAACGATTACATGACCACGCTTTATTTATAGCCTTTGCTCCAGCAGATAAACCTGAAATAGTGATTGCGGTGATTGTTGAGAATGGTGGCGGTGGCAGTAAAACTGCGGCACCGATGGCAAGAAAAATGATAGATCAATATTTTGGGTTTACAGAAGATGAATAAACTTCACGATTTTAAACATCCTGAGCGGTGGAGTTTGACTCAGGCCTTGTCCAGAATCCATATTGATGCTGTATTACTATTTGGTTTAGTGTCTTTATTAGCAGTGGGTTTAATGATCTTATATAGTGCTGGCGATCAAAGCTCAGCATTAATGATAAAGCAGCTTGTCAGAATGGGAATGGCACTGTTTGTTATGCTGATCATTGCTCAAATTCACCCCGATAGAATGCGAGATGCAGCTTATTGGATGTATCTGATAGGCCTGGCGCTATTGATTGCCGTATTATTATTTGGCCATGAAGGTAAAGGGGCTCAACGCTGGCTAGACTTAGGCTTTTTCCGCTTCCAACCTTCTGAGTTGATGAAACTAGCCGTTCCTCTATTAGTGGCATCTTATTTAGCTGAACGTCCATTAGCACCTACGGCTGGCCGGCTAATCATTGGCATGATAATGATTATGTTGCCATCACTGTTAATTGCGAAACAACCTGATTTGGGTACGGCTTTGTTAATTGCCAGTTCAGGGCTTATTGTTATCTTTTTATCGGGTATTTCATGGCGTATTATTATTTCATTCTTACTGGCAAGTGCATCAGCATTGCCCGTTCTTTGGTATGTGATGCATGACTATCAAAAGCAACGAGTACTGACTTTTTTAAACCCAGAAAGTGATCCTCTTGGTTCGGGCTATCATATTATCCAATCTAAAATAGCCATTGGTTCTGGTGGTTTATTTGGCCGAGGCTGGTTAGAAGGTACGCAATCTCATTTAGCCTTTTTACCTGAACGTTCAACTGATTTTATTTTTGCGGTTATTGCGGAAGAGTTTGGCTTGGTCGGTGTTGGGATCTTACTTTTTTCCTATTTGTTAATAGCGGCAAGAGGTTTATATATAGCCAATCAAGCACAAACAAGTTTTGCGCGATTATTAGCCGGGAGTATTTCAATGACTTTCTTGGTCTATGTTTTTGTTAATGTCGGGATGGTAACGGGATTATTGCCTGTAGTAGGCGTACCGTTACCCTTAGTGAGTTATGGAGGTACATCAATGGTGACCTTATTAGCTGGCTTCGGTATCCTAATGTCTATTCACACACATCGAAGGATGATGACTCCATGAAAAAGTTAACGCTAGGGATTGCTTTGGGCTTTATAGCAATGATTAATATTGCTGCTGCAAACTCAGAATTACCCGAGATCGATTTATTTATTGCTGAAATGGTAGCAGAACATGACTTTGATTCTCAGGAATTGACTTCCATATTCTCTGAAGTGAAAGTAAAACAATCTATTTTAAAAGCGATTTCTAGGCCCGCTGAAAAAAGCATGCCGTGGCATAAATATCGTAAAATATTCATGCAGAAGAAACGCATGGATGATGGCGCTGAATTTTGGCGTAAGCATCAAACAGCATTGACTGATGCAGAGACTAAATATGGTGTTCCAGCAGAGGTCATTATTGCCATTTTAGGCGTTGAAACACGTTATGGTGGTAATGTCGGTAGTTATCGAGTTATTGATGCTTTATCAACGCTGGCCTTTCGTTATCCTAAACGTAGTAAGTTCTTTCGCAGTGAGTTGAAACACTTTTTATTGTTAACCCGTGAAGAGAAACTATCACCACTTAATCCTATTGGCTCTTATGCCGGTGCGATGGGCTTGGGTCAATTTATGCCAAGTAGTTATCGTGAATATGCAGTTGATTTTGATAATGATGGCAAACGTGACATCTGGACTAATCGCGTTGATGCGATAGGTAGTATTGCTAACTATTTAAAACGACATGGTTGGGTGGCGAATGAGAGTATTGTTCATCAGGCTACACTTGAAGGCACTATACCAACTGAATTATTAGCCAAAGGTTATAAGCCGACACTCACTCGATCTGCACTTACTGCGGCGAAAGTATCACTTGCATCATTACCGGAAGGTGATGACAAAATTGCACTGTTTTCATTAACTCAAATGGAAGGTGAATCCTATTGGTTAGCCAGGCAAAACTTCTATTCAATTACTCGCTATAACCACAGTAGAATGTATGCAATGGCGGTGAAACAATTAGCTGATGGCATTCGTGCAAGCTATGAGAAATAAAATGGAAGGTGTAATTAAAAAGCTGACTATTGTAGGTTTATGTAGCTTGTTATTAGCATGTGGAAGCGTGACTAAAAAACAAGATAGTGCGCCTAAACGTGCAGCCGATGTTTCATCGGTACAGAATGCGATTCCAAAAGATGAACCTAAAAGTAAATACGGTAACCCGGCTCATTATGAAGTATTTGGTAAGCGTTATTACACCTTGAAAACAAGCCGCGGTTACCATGAGAAAGGTATCGCATCATGGTATGGCACTAAGTTTCATGGCCGACGTACATCAAGTGGTGAAGTCTACGATATGTATGCTATGACAGCCGCACATAAAACATTACCACTACCTACCTATGTTGAGGTTACTAATCTTGATAATGGTCGAAAAGTCATTGTTAAAGTTAATGACCGGGGCCCTTTCCATGGCAACCGTTTAATTGATTTATCCTATAGTGCCGCAACTAAACTAGGAATTATCGGCAAGGGTACTGGCAATGTTGATATTCGTGCGGTTTCAGTAGGTGACACTGCCATTAGTTCACCTGCGAAAGTAAGTTATTCACCAATACAAAATACAGCAGGCTTATATTTACAATTAGGGGCATTTGCCACCTTAAATAGAGCTGAACAGTTAAGACGGGATATACAACAAGAAGTGAGTGATACAGTATTAATTGTGCCTTTATTAAAAGCAGATATGAAACTCTATCGGGTACGGATAGGTCCTTTAGTTAATGTGGAGTATGGCGACTCATTAGCACAACAGTTAGTTGAATTAGGCTTTAAGGATACCCATATAGTCATCGAATAAGTCATCTATTATTAATGTTGAATAATTAGATGCGTCAAATAATTTATTTTTGAGAGTAATGCATGTTAAAAAGTTTAAAAATCGTATTATTAAGTTGTGGTTTGTTTGCAGGTTCAGCTTCTGCAGTCATTACCCCAAATCCTACTGCGCCTAATATTGCTGCCAAGTCTTATATTTTACAAGACTTTGCCAGTGGACGAATTATTGCTGAGCACAATTCTCAGCAACGGCTACCGCCTGCGAGTATTACTAAATTAATGACAGCTTATGTGGTATCACATGAACTAGAACAGGGAAATATTACCCTGGCTGATGAGGTATTAATTAGCGAAAAAGCATGGCGAATGCAAGGTTCGCGTAGTTTTATCGAGGTAAATACACGCGTACCTGTAGAGGCATTATTACGTGGGATGATTATTCAGTCAGGTAATGATGCGGCAGTGGCATTAGCTGAATATATTGCCGGTAGTGAAGACACCTTTTCTCAAATGATGAATCAATATGCCCAACAATTAGGCATGTTCAATACTAATTATCAAAATGCAACGGGCTTACCTGCTCCTGAGCATTATACGACGGCTGCTGATATTGCTATTTTATCCGCAGCGATTATTCGTGACTTTCCTGAGCACTACAAATGGTATGCCGAGAAGAAATATGTTTATAACAATATAGCCCAACATAACCGTAATAAATTGTTATGGCGTGATTCGTCGGTTGATGGCTTAAAAACAGGCCATACTGAAGAAGCAGGTTATTGTTTAGCTGCATCAGCAAAACGCAGTGGTATGCGCCTTATTTCGGTGGTTTTAGGTACTCGTAGTGTTAATGCGCGAGCTCAAGAAACACAAAAACTATTCAATTATGGTTTCCGTTTTTTTGAAAGCCATGAACTTTATAGTGTAAATGACAAAGTTGATGATATTAAAGTATGGAAAGGCGCGAATGAAATTATTAGTTTTGGGGTAGCAGAATCATTAGCTATCAGTGTTCCTCGTGGCCGCTATAAAGATTTAGTTGCGACTAGCAATATTCAAAAACCGGTAATCGCACCTATCATGGCTGGTGATACATTAGGCTCAATTGAGATTAAGTTAGATGGTGAAGTGCTATCAACACAATCACTTGTGGCACTGAATGATGTGGCTGCAGGAAGTTGGTGGAGACGATTACTAGACTCAATTCTGATGATGTTTTGGGCGTAATTAATGAATCAAGTTTATTTAAATGGTGATTTTTTACCAGCAGAACAAGCACAAGTATCTGTATTTGATCGCGGCTTTTTATTAGGTGATGGTGTTTATGAAGTAATTCCTGTTTATCAAGGTAATTGCTTTCAGTTGGATGGTCACTTAGTTCGACTACAAGCTAGTCTTGATGCCGTTAGAATGAAAAATCCACATTCAAATAGAGAGTGGGAAAAAATTATTAATGAGTTAATTAAGCTCAATGGTGATGGCAACCAGTCACTTTATTTGCAGGTGACACGAGGCGTAGCACCACGAGATCATGTATTTCCTGAAAATGTATCACCGACAGCATTTGCCATGAGTAACCCGCTGCAAGCCGTATCTGCAGAATATAAAAATGAGGGTGTAAAAGCGATTATTTTAGCTGATATTCGCTGGCAAAACTGTAATGTGAAAGCCATTACCTTATTACCCAATAGTTTATTAAAGCAGCAAGCCTTGGAAGCGGGTGCAGTTGAAGCCTTATTGATTAGAGAGGGTTACCTGACAGAAGGGGCTGCGAGTAATGCGTATGTGGTGCTTGATGGCACCATTTATACTGCACCGAAGGACGAGAAGGTGCTGGCGGGCATTACCCGTGATGTGGTTATTCAAATTGCACATGACAATAACATGCCTCTAAAAGAAGTCGCTGTGACCGTGCAACAGCTAAAAGAAGCGGATGAAATTTGGATCAGTAGTTCAACTAAAGAAGTAATTGCTGTGACACAGTTGGATGATAGCCCCGTGGCTAATGGTAAACCTGGGCCTATTTGGCAAAAAATGGATGCTTTATATCAGCAATTTAAACGGAGTGATACAACATGAGTGAGCAAGAAGCTGATACGTTAATGGAGTTCCCTTGTGACTTTGCGATTAAAGCAATGGGGCCTACTAGTGATGATTTTGACTCAATAGTGGTGGGGATTATTCTTCAATATGTGGATAGTATAAAAGAAGGTTCAGTTAAGACTAAACAAAGCTCAGGCGGCAAGTTTACCTCTGTCAGCGTGGACTTTCATATTGAAAGTAAGCAAAAGCTAGATGAGATTTACCACGCATTAAGTGAGCACCAACAAGTAAAATATATATTGTAATGATCGTTAAAGATTTAGGCGTGGTAGATTACCTCGATACATTTAAGACTATGCAAACATTCACTATCCAGCGAGATAGTGAGACTGAAAATGAATTATGGCTGTTAGAACATGAGCCTGTATTTACTCAAGGTTTGAATGGTAGTGATGAGCATATTTTCGATACGCATACTATCCCCGTTGTAAAAGCTGATCGAGGTGGTCAAGTGACCTATCATGGCCGAGGCCAGTTGATTGCTTACACTTTATTTGATTTAAAGCGATATGACATTGGTGTGCGAGAAATGGTGTCGCGTTTGGAAAAGGCTGTTATCAGCTTTTTAGCCAAACAAGGTATTGATGCTCAATCGCGTCAAGATGCACCCGGTGTGTATGTTAATGATTGCAAGATTGCTTCATTAGGATTAAGAGTTAAACGTGGTTGCTGTTATCATGGCGTCAGTATTAATATTGATATGGACCTAACTCCCTTCTCCTATATTAATCCTTGTGGATATCAAGGAATGGAAATGATTGACTTAAAAAGCCTTAATATCAACATGACAATGGATGAAGCAAAACAACAATTTGTTGCGGCCTTAAAAAGCCAAATGCAATAAGAGAATTTATTAATGAGTGAAAATGTACAACAAAAGCGTGATGTTAAAGCGTTAAAAGGCAAGTCGAAGGTTTCTCGAATTCCAATTAAAATTATTCCGACGGATCCAAAACGTAAGCCGAGTTGGATTAGAGCTAAAACGCATAGTAATCCTGAAGTCGTACGCTTAAAAAAACTGCTTAGAGAAAATAACTTACATACGGTATGTGAAGAAGCCTCATGCCCTAATTTAGGTGAATGTTTTACTCATGGCACGGCGACGTTCTTAATTATGGGTAATATTTGTACTCGTCGCTGCCCATTTTGTGACATTGCTCATGGTCGGCCAGATGCACTAGACATTGCAGAGCCGGAACATTTAGCTAAAACTATTGCTACTATGCGTTTAAAACATGTAGTGGTGACTTCCGTTGATCGTGATGACCTTCGTGATGGCGGCTCTAAACACTTTACTGCATGTATTGCTGAAATTCGTAAACAAGCACCTAATACACGGATTGAAGTATTAGTACCTGATTTTCGTGGCCGAATGGATGTTGCCTTAGAAGAACTGGCAAAAAGCCCGCCTGATATTTTTAATCATAATCTTGAAAGTATTCCGCGGTTGTATAAGGCTATCCGTCCAGGTTCAGACTATCAGTGGTCATTAACATTGATTAAACGTTTTCAAGAAATGCATCCTAATGTACCGACAAAGTCAGGTTTAATGTTGGGCTTAGGCGAAACAATGGAAGAAGTGTATCAAGTGATGCAGGATTTACGAGATCATGGCTGTCGAATGTTAACGGTAGGGCAATATTTACAACCTAGTCGTCACCATTTAGCCGTTGAACGGTTTGTCACACCGGCAGAATTTGATGAACTAGCTGAAATTGCTAAAGCAATGGGCTTTGAACATGTTGCTAGTGGCCCTATGGTTCGCTCTTCTTACCATGCTGACTTACAGGCTGATGGTGAGCATGTATCGTAATAAAGCACTGAAAATATAATAAAAAATAAAACAGACAGTTAACGAACGCCTAGTTTTCATCTATAATGTGAAATGTATCACATTTTTGTTTAATATTTTAAAAAGTAATTAAGCAATACTGCCCTTTCTTTTCTTTAAAAAAGGTAAAGTATTGAGTACGTTGGTTTACTTTGAAAAATCATGTTAATAACACAGTGACGACTGTCTTATTTTCAATTTTAAATAATCAGGATGGTTTCTATGGGATTAAAACGTCGTAGTTTTATAAAACATGTCGCTTCAGTAGTGGGCTCTGCATCGGTGCTTTCTCACTTAAGTCATGCTAGTCAATCCACAGATTTAAAAAAGAAAGTGGTGGTGGTGGGTGGTGGTTTTGCAGGTGCAACTGCAGCTAAATATATCGGCATGTGGTCGAAAGATATTGAAGTCACCATGATTGAGCGTAATGCTCAGTTTGTTTCTTGTCCACAAAGTAATCTGGTATTAGGTGGCAACCGCAGCATGCAACAATTAACATCAGATTATGACAGCTTGACCAGTAAATATGGAGTCAAGACTATTCAGTCTGAAGTTGTGGCCATTGATACAGAAGCGAAAAATATAACCCTTAGTAATGGCGACACGGTTAATTATCATCGACTTATTCTAGCTCCTGGTGTGGATTTTATTTATGACACTGTACCTGAACTTGAAAATAACGACAAAGCACCTCATGCTTGGAAAGCTGGTCCTCAAACAGCACTATTAAGACAACAAATTGTTGATATGAAACAAGGTGGGACGGTTATTATGACTATTCCCGCGACGCCCTTTCGATGTCCTCCGGGCCCTTATGAACGGGCTTGCCAAATTGCATTTTATTTAAAACACCATAATCCTACTGCAAAATTAATTGTATTAGACGCCAATGCCGATATTGTGTCTAAAAAAACAATGTTTAAATCAGCCTGGGATAAATACTATGCTGATATTATTGAATATGTTCCCAATAGTACGATTGAGACTATTGATGTTGAAAACCTAGCAATTGAAACAGAGTTTGATTCATTTAAAGCCGATGTATTAAATTATATTCCTAGTCAAAAAGCAGGCAATATTGCAGATATGGCAGGGGTTAATAATGTTGACCAGCGCTGGTGTAAAGTCGATTTTTTAACGTATGAATCAACGGTCAAACCGAATGTACATATTATTGGTGATGCTATTCATGCTAAATTACCTAAGTCAGGCCATATGGCTAATGCACAAGCAAAAGTCTGTGCCGCAGCAGTAATATCTTTATTAGCCGATCAGCAACCAAAACAGGATTTAGCGTTTAGTAATACCTGTTACAGTTTTGTAGATGACCAGCAAGCAGGTCACGTGGCTGCAAATTACAGTTATGATGCGGATAAAAAACAAATGGTGGTAATGCCTGGTGGAGGTGTATCTCTGGAAGCTGATGAGCTGGAAGGTGAGTATGCCAATGGTTGGGCTGAAAATATTTGGGATGATGTATTAAGGTGATGTATTTAAAGGCTATCTTTCTTGGGCTTTAATGGCCAAGACATACTTGACTACCAGCTAGCTAAGCTAGAGGGGAAGGCGAGTGCCGGAATTCCATTAAAGCCAAAAGCACTGGAGAAATGGATCGCGGAATTGCCATTGTTAAATATTGACCMWWYNGCTTRNCARRKTYYARAGTATCTACAAAAAACCAACCAAATAAAGATTGCCGATAAACAGCGATTTAAAATACTGGAATTATTGCGGCCGATTGTCGACCATATTCAAAATGCTTTGATCACACGTGTACGCGGATCAAATCTTGATTTGTCGGCTGAATTTCAAGAAACACAATGGATCGCTAATACTCTATTATCAGAGATTGCTCAAGGTTATCAACGGTTGCTATTTAACCAGTCGAAGAGTAAACCGGGTTTATTTAATCGTACACATTATGCGTTGTTGATTGAGCGCACTAGTTATTATTTAGGTGAGCGAATTTGTCTGGCGTATATGTCATCGGGAGAAGTACCCTCAGCGGTTTGGAAAGACTTACATGCAACCCATCTGTTGAGTTTAAGGTTAAAGTTAAATACATTCAAAATAAGTGATGAATTGGCTTTTTATAATAATACAAAATATAGCCTTGATACCATTTATAAACGTATTGTCTTTCTTTCAATTGTACAGCCCTATAGTTTACGAAGTGCAGAGTTAGAACAGCTGTATTATGGCTTAATGGCGATATTGGAAGGCGTTAATTTTAAAATAAAGCAAGATGGGGAGGATTGTCATTATTTTATTAATTTAAAACAAGATTATGGTCCGCAGATTATTAGTAGCTTAAAAGAAAAAAACTATATTTTATTTATTGATAATACTAAAATTATTGCCGACTTACTCTACTGGAAAGAAACTGAACACGCACCTAAATCATCGAAATATAAAGGCATGCCAGCTAAGCTACTGGCAAAGGTTATCGCTAAATTAGATGGTAGTGTGCCACGGCCACTCAATCGTGTTGAACGCCACAATAATGAGCAAGTGGAACTGATTATTGGTTTGCAGAAGATAGATTTATTTTTACGCTACAAAAATGGCTATCCTGTTGAAGATGTTATCGTTGAGCCAGAAGTTGTGGCTGAACCTGAGGTATTAAGTCTCAACAATAATTGGGGGGAGCGAGTCGAGGATGATTGGGATAATCTTCATTATTTTACCTCTTTGGCGAGTGCGGCTGAAGCGAGTGAAAAAATTGTCGCACCTGTTGTTGAGCAGTTTGAAATGCCAGAAATTGAACGTCATACTTTTAATATTGAGAATGAGAGTGAAACGGGCGTATGCTTAAGCTGTAGTAACCAAATTAGTACGGGCTTATTTATTGGTGAGTTGATGTATATGCATAGTGATGAAACTGAGATATGGATGCTGGGTATTGTGCGTTGGATGAAGGTCAAAGCAAATAAATTAATAATAGGCCTTCATTATCTCTCATCTGATGTCGAACGAGCCAGCGTGACTAAACATAATCTCACCACAGATATCACCATTGAAGCTTTATTTTTAACGGTAATTGAATATGGGAAAACCTTATTATTACCTGCTTCTGAGTTTGAAACAGATGAGCAACTTCAACTTAATTATCGCGGAGAAGAGATAGATATTCGCTTGGGGAATATTATTTGGAGCAGTGATGGCTTTTCTCAGTTTAGATTTATATTAGAAAATAATACTGAGTCTGCACAAGAAGATAAGTCTGATCTAGACGGTGGTTATACTAGACCAGACTGGGCAAAGAAATAAGTAGGTAATATTGAGCACTAAGTAGATTTACAATAAATCTGGTATGATAATTAATCTATATTTTCAGTTGAAAATAGTAATGAATTATTGAGTGAGGTCATGAATGAGTGAATTTTTGCCAGGATTAGAAGGGGTTGCTGCGACAAAATCCGCAATATCCTTTATTGATGGTGAGAAAGGCTTGCTTTCTTATCGAGGTTATTCCCTTGAGACCTTAGCTGAAAATAGTACCTTTGAAGAAACAACATTACTGTTACTACAAGGTGAATTACCTACCGCTAAAGAGTTAAGTGATTTTACTAAGCAGTTACGTAGCCAATACCGAATTAAATATCATATTCGTGAAATGATGCGTCATTTTCCATCAACGGGCCATCCGATGGATATGTTGCAAACAGCTGTATCTAGTTTAGGTATGTTTTATCCGGGCAATGAATGTCTAACCGGAGCTGATACCTGTGGTGATTTACAGTATGTACGAAATATGACTGTAAATATCATTGCTTCAATGGCCCCATTAGTGGCGATGTGGCAGCACATGCGTACAGGTTATGATCCTATTGAGCCGCGTGAAGATTTATCTGTAGCAGAAAATTTACTGTATATGTTTACCGGTAAAGAAGCTGACCCATTAATGGCTAAGATAATGGATGTCTGTTTAGTATTACATGCAGAACATACATTGAATGCTTCTACTTTTTCTGCCCTTGTTTCAGGCTCAACATTAGCTACACCTTATAGTGTTATCTCCAGTGCTATTGGTACCTTATCGGGTCCATTACATGGTGGTGCAAATTCACGTGTAGTGGAAATGTTGAAAGAAATTGGTAGTGCCGATAATGCTGAGAAATGGATTGATAATGCCCTTGCTAATAAAGAAGTAATTTGGGGAATGGGTCACCGAGAATATAAAGTGAAAGATCCTCGTGCGACTATCCTACATAAGCTAGTATCTGAACTAATTGAAGATCGTGGCAGCAGCTTAGATACAACGTTTGAAACGGCAATGAAGGTAGAAGAAATCTGTGAAGATCGCTTAGGCCATAAAGGTGTTTACCCGAATGTAGATTTCTACTCAGGTATTTTATATGCCGAAATGGGTATTCCAGCCGATCAATTCACTGCTTTATTTGCGGTTGCTCGTTCAGCGGGTTGGCTAGCTCATTGGCGTGAACAAATTTCTGATAACCGTATTTACCGACCTACCCAAATTTACACGGGTAGTGATCTCCGCGACTACGTTTCTCTAGCGGATCGTACCAGCTAAGAAATAGGTGTTTTACTGGCTTCACCTTGTTGTTCTCGGACTAAACGGGGCACAAGGTAGCCAGGTAAATATTCTCTAATATCATTAATTAAATCAATTCCCCGTTGATTGCTGACATCAAAATGACTGGCACCAATAACTGGATCAAGTAGATGCAGATAATAGGGCATGACATTGACATCAGATAATCGCTCACTCAAAGCAACTAAACTCTCTGAATTATCATTTATTCCCTTAAGTAACACGGCCTGATTTAGCAGTTGGCAGCCACTATCCCGTAGCGCCATTAATACCTTAGCCACACTTTCATCAATTTCATTAGCATGATTAGCATGCACGACCATAATGACTTGAAAACGAGTGCTACTAATCCAAGCAAGTAATGACTTATTGATTCTCTCCGGTAATACAATCGGCAAGCGAGTATGGATTCGTAAACGTTTAAGATGGGGTATTTTCTCTAAATCCTTGACCATACTAGCTAGTTTTTTATCTCCTAATACAAGTGGGTCTCCGCCACTTAAAATTACTTCATTAATACTTTTATCATCGCGTAGTGTTTGCAGTGACTGTAACCATTGGCTGGCCAATGGATTACTTTCACTATAAGGAAAGTGTCGACGGAAGCAGTAACGGCAATGAATGGCGCAGGCACCGGTAGTGATTAATAGTGCTCTACCATGATATTTTTGTAATATACCCGGTGAGCTTATAGCAAGATGATCGCCCACAGGATCTGCGACAAAACCTTCGACTTCATATGACTCATCAATTAGCGGAAAAACTTGGCGTAATAAGGGATCATTGATGTCGCCATAGCGCATTTTATTAATATAACTTTGCGGCACACGTAGTGGAAATGTCTTTAATGCTTCAGGACTGATGGCATCTAACTTACCTTCCAAACCTAATTGATTTAACAGTACTTTTGGATCTTTAATGACATTCGATAAGGCTATTTGCCAGTCTTGTGGAGTGTCGACTTGTTGCGTTTGCGGTATCATAGTGCACTTAGAAAAATTAATAGACGTTGATCGTCTCCTAAAAGAGGTTAGCATGGCAAATGTAAGTACAAGTGAATTTAAATCTGGTCTTAAATTTATGTTGGATGGTGACCCATGTAGCATCATCGAAAATGAATTAGTTAAGCCAGGTAAAGGTCAAGCATTTAACCGTGTTAAATACCGTAATTTAAAAACCGGCCGTGTTAATGAGCGTACATTCAAATCGGGTGATAGCGTTGAAAGTGCTGATGTTATGGAAGTAGAACTTGAGTATTCTTATACTGATGGTGAGTTTTGGTATTTTATGGATCCAGTTTCATTCGAACAACATGCTGCAGATGCAACGGCTATTGCAGGTTGTAAGAAATGGCTGAAAGAACAATATTCGTATACAGTCACTCAATGGAACGAATCTCCTTTAACGGTATCAGCACCTAACTTTGTTAACTTGACTGTGACTGATACAGATCCTGGTTTAAAAGGTGATACATCAGGCGGTGGCGGTAAGCCGGCTACACTAGAAACTGGAGCGGTTGTTCGCGTCCCTTTATTTATTAATATTGGTGAATTATTACGTGTTGATACACGTAGTGGCGAATATGTAGAACGCGCTAAAGAAAAGTAAACAATGATACCAAGCTGGCAACCTTCGGCTGATATCACACTATTAAAACGACGGGCACAGTATTTAGCTGATGTCCGTCTTTTTTTTGCACAGCGTGATACTTGGGAAGTAGAAACACCAATATTGTCTCAGGCAGCCCCTACAGCACCTTATTTGGATAGTTTTAGCTGTGATTATCAGGCGATAGGTTCTGAACAAAAATCTCGCTACTATTTGCAGACCTCACCTGAATTTACCATGAAGCGACTTTTAGCGGCTGGCTCAGGTTCTATTTATCAAATTGCCCGCGTATTTAGAAATGGTGAACAAGGTCGATTACACTCGCCTGAATTTACCATGCTTGAATGGTACCGACCTAAGTTGACACTGATTCAACTTATGAATGAAGTAGAAATGCTTGTTGAGCAAGTGTTTAACTTCCAAGGAATGGCTAAGTTTAGTTACCGCTCATTATTTCAATCCTATCTTGATATCAATGTATTTACCTGTTCAGATGAACAACTTAAAATCTGTGGTTTAAAACAGATACCAAGCCTAGCGGATGACTTTGATACTGACCGAGATAGTTGGTTAGAATTATTAATGAGTTATGTGATTGAGCCGAAGCTAGCTCAACTTAATACCTTGGTATTCGTTTATGATTTTCCTGCATCGCAAGCCCAACTGGCTAAAATAGTAGACGATGGCGATGGCTATCAAGTTGCCGATCGGTTTGAGCTTTATATTGAAGGCATTGAGCTTGCTAATGGTTACAATGAGTTGTTAGATGCAGATGAGCTTCGGCAACGGTTTGATCAAGGCAATCAACAACGTCGTCAACAAGGTAAAACTGAAATCCCCATTGATGAGAATCTATTAGCAGCAATGTCATCTGGCTTGCCTATTTGTTCAGGGGTTGCCATTGGTTTAGATCGCCTAATTATGCTGGCGATGAAAAAGAATTCGATAGCTGAGGTGCAAAGTTTTAGTTTTGAATAAGCTTATAGCCTACTAACTAACCTTTCTCCATCAAACTAGGCAGCCATAAGGCAATACTTGGAAAGCTAATTAATAGCGCCAAGATGATGACTTGGATTACGATAAAAGGAATGACGCCACGATAAATAGTGGTGAGTTCCAAGCTGGGTGCACTGGCTTTTAAATAGAATAATGAAAAGCCAAACGGCGGCGTTAGAAATGAAGTCTGCAGATTAAGTGCGATAAGTAGTGCAAACCAAAGCGGGTTTAAACCAAGGTGAATAGCCACTGGCGCGATAATAGGCACCACAATAAAACAGATTTCGATGAAGTCTAAGAAGAAACCTAAGATAAAGATTAATAGCATACTGACTATGAGGAAAGTCCACTTTCCACCTGGTAAGTCGCTAAAAATATCAAAGATAAGGTTATCTCCACCCATGCCTACAAACACTAAACCAAATGCAGTTGCGCCCACTAAGATTAAAAACACCATGCTGGTGAGACGGGTTGTTTGTTGTAAAGCTAGCTGAAAGTTACTAAATGTTAGCTTGTTATGAATAAGAGCCAGTAGTATCGCGCCTAAACAGCCGACGGCTGCAGATTCAGTTGGCGAGGCTATACCGAAGAAGATAGAGCCTAATACGGCAATAATAAGTAATAAGGGCGGTAATAGGCTTTTTATAACTTTGAGTGCTAAATGAGAGGTGTTTTCTTCGGCTTCAATTGCCGGTGCAAGCTCGGGATGACGCCATGCAATAAAACCAATATAGAGCATATAAGATAGAACTAACATGATGCCAGGTACTGCCGCCGCCATAAATAATTCACCGACAGGTACACCGACCACATCGGCTAATAAAATAAGGATAATACTAGGTGGAATAATTTGTCCTAAGGTACCTGAAGCTGCAATCGTGCCACTAGCAAGCGCGGGCGAGTAACCTCGTTTTAACATGGCAGGTAGCGCTATTACCGCCATAGTGACCACTGATGCACCCACCACGCCTGTTGTCGCCGCTAATAAGGCGCCAACGATAACAACTGAAATAGCTAAACCACCTCGCACCCGGCCAAATAATAGCCCCATTGTTTCTAGAAGCTCTTCGGCAATGCCTGATTTTTCTAGTATTACTCCCATGAAAACAAATAGTGGCACGGCTAACAAAGTGAAGTTAGTCATGATGCCCCAAATTCTCAGCGGTAATAAATTGAAGAAATCTAGACCAAGGAAAAAACTACCAAAGCCAAGTGCTACTGCACCTAATGTGAATGCGACCGGATAACCTAATAATAAAAATAGGAATAATACGCCGAACATAACTAATGCCCATATTTCCATTATTTCATCTCCTGTTGACGGAGAATGAGAATACTACGCAGCATATTGGCAATACCTTGCAGAAAAATAAGTGAGAAGGCGACTAATAGACTGCCTTTGAGTAGGAAGCGGTAAGGCAAGCCATCAGGGTTGGCCGAACGTTCTTGATAATAAAATGCACTTTCAACAAAAGGCCATGAAGAAAATAAAACGACAGCACAAAAAGGCAATAATAAAATAAGGCTGCCTAATAAATTAATCCAAGCTCGGGATTTATCAGATAGAAACCGACTTTGATAAATAATATCTACCCGGACATGCTGATCGTGTTTGAGCGTGTAAGCTGCACCAAGCAAGAAGATAAGAGCAAATAAATGCCATTCTAGTTCTTGTCTACCGATGGAGCCTTGATTGAATAAGGCTCGCATACTGACGTCATAACAAATAAGCAAAACCAGAGCTAACACTAACCAGGATGCTGCTCGACCGGTCCATTCACTGATGGATTCTATAGTTAAAATAAGAGATTTCATGGCGAAAGTATACTGTAGTCATTTGAATGTCGTCATACTATTGTCATATTCAACGGGAATGTCGTTCTATTTTTAATCAAACTTAGTGACTAGAGTGTTGTTTTAGCTTAACAAACACATACATATAGTCATTTAATTATGGTACAGTTCTAGCGCACGTTTTATTAACCCTGACTATTTGAGAAGGCAAGATTATGAGTGAAGAAAACAATCAATTAAAAGAAAACCTGAAAAATACCAATCAATGGATCCGTATACTTTATATGGTGCTATTTTGGGTTATTTTGTATTTTGTAATGATGGTGACCGGAATATTAAGTTTTATTCAGGCATTATTCGCTTTAGCAACGGGTACAGATAATAAAAATATACGTAAATTTGCTGCTGATTTGACCGTTTATTTAAATCAAATCGTATTATTTATTACTTATAATGACGAGCGTAAACCATTTCCTTTTGCAGGATGGGGTGAGCTAGAAGCTGCGAAAGAAGAACCAGAAGTCAAAGCAGAAGCTAAGCCTGAAGCTGAAATTGAACCTGAAGCTGAAATTGAACAAGAGAAAACTGAAAAATAAAATATGCTTATTGTAATATCCCCCGCGAAAACATTAGACTTTGAAAATGATGCTGTAACGACTAATTATACGCAGCCGCGATTTTTACCACAGTCACAGCAATTAATTGATGGGTTAAAAACATTATCTGTTGGTGATGTYRYYRMRTTARKGRAWSTMRGWGRKRARTTSGYSSYACYTARYGWRSYWCSTKWWNAARCNANTGKTSATYRCSGKKSGRWKYRGWTAATGCTAAACAAGCGGTATTTGCATTTAAAGGTGATGTTTATACGGGGCTTGATGTTGATACGATAGACAAGGCAGGTGTTGAGTTCATGCAGCAACACCTGCGTATTTTATCGGGATTATATGGTGTACTGCGACCTTTAGACTTGATGCAAGCTTATCGCTTAGAAATGGGTACTAAGTTTGCCAATAGACAAGGCGATAATTTATATCACTTTTGGAGTTCTCAATTACGCGAGTCGATTGAAGCCGAAATGTCGGATGGTATTCTAGTTAATCTAGCGTCTAATGAATATTTTAAGGCCGTGCAAGCTAAAAAACTAAATGGCAGAATTATTACCCCGGTGTTCAAAGACTGGAAAAATGGTCAATATAAAATCATTAGCTTTTACGCTAAAAAAGCACGGGGTTTAATGGCTCGATATATTATCGACCACCAGATTAAAGATGCCGACCAGATCAAACAATTTGATACTGCAGGCTACTGTTTTAATAAAGACATGTCAGAAGGGGATAATTGGGTCTTTATACGTGAGGGCGATACCGGCTAGTTTTTAGCTTGAAGAAAGAGCATCTAACACCGCATTTAAATTATGTAGGCGACTATCGGCATCAGGCATATCGATAATAAAGCGCAGTTTATCTTGGCCATCAAGCTTATATTTAGCGGGTTGAGATTGAATCAGCTGAATAATGGCAAAGGGTTCAATCTTAGGCTCTTTATCGAAGATAATTCTTCCGCCTTGATCATAGACATCAATCTTATTAATACCAATTTCTTTAGCTTTGAAGCGTAGCTCATGAATGGCAAACAAGGTTTGAACTTGCTGTGGCAATAAGCCAAAGCGATCAATCATCTCTACTTGTAACTCACGTAAGGCTTCATTATCTTTTGCTGCTGAAATACGTTTGTATAACACTAGGCGAGTATGTACGTCGGGTAAGTAGTCATCAGGAATTAAAGCCGCTACGTGTAAATCAATTTCAACAAAGCGACGCTGATCTAGACTTAAGCTTGGATCGATACCTGCTTTAAGTGCGGTCACTGCACGCTCTAATAATTCATTATAAAGTCCAAAGCCAATTTCTTGCATTTGACCACTTTGATCATCACCTAATAACTCACCAGCACCCCGAATTTCCATATCATGGGTGGCTAGGGTGAAACCTGCACCTAGATCTTCAATTGATTCAATAGCCTCAAGGCGTTTAATGGCATCCTTGGTCATCGAATTTTGCGGTGGCACTAATAAATAAGCATAAGCACGATGATGTGAGCGACCCACACGACCACGAATTTGATAAAGTTGGGCCAGGCCTAGTTTATCTGCTCGATCGATGAAAATAGTATTGGCTGATGGAATATCAATGCCGGTTTCAATGATGGTGGTACACACTAAAACGTTGAAGCGTTGATGGTAAAAATCAAGCATCACTTGTTCTAATTCGCGTTCACGCATTTGGCCATGAGCGACAGTGACTTTTGCTTCGGGTACGAGACGTTCAAGATCACGGGCTATTTGGTCAATATCATCGACTTTATTGTGTAAAAAGTAGATCTGACCGCCACGTTTTATTTCTCGCAACATACCTTCACGAATATTGTCCGAATCCCATTGCTGAACAAAGGTCTTAATCGCTAAGCGGCGTGCGGGTGGTGTGGCAATAATAGATAGATCACGAATACCTGAAATAGACATATTCAAAGTACGAGGAATTGGTGTAGCTGTCAGGGTTAAAATATCAATTTCAGCACGATATTTTTTGATTTGTTCTTTTTGAGTCACACCAAAACGGTGCTCTTCATCAAGAATAAATAAGCCTAAATTCTTAGGGTTAATATCTTGTTGAATTAGTTTATGAGTACCAATAATAATGTCGGCAGTACCATCACTCATCGATTCTTTCACGGCGTCTAATTGTTTCTTAGAACGAAAACGTGACATAACTTCAATGTGTACAGGCCAATCGGCAAAGCGATCTTTAAAGTTTTCATAATGCTGCTGGGCTAATAAGGTGGTGGGCACTAATACCATCACCTGTTTTCCAGACTGCGTAGCCAAGAAGGCGGCTCGCATTGCGACTTCTGTTTTACCAAAACCAACATCACCACATATTAAGCGATCCATAGGCTTATCTGACGTCATATCTTTTATAACATCATCAATAGCATCTTGTTGATCAGGCGTGGTTTCAAACGGGAAAGCAGCTGAAAATGTAGCATAATGTTCATCGGGTGCATCAAGTGGTTTTTTATTATAAGCCGCGCGTTGAGCATAGATATCAAGTAATTCAGCTGCCACATCACGTACTTTTTCTGCTGCTTTACGACGGGCTTTTTCCCACTGACCTGAGCCTAAACGATGCAGCGGAGCTAATTCAGGTGCAGCACCTGAATAACGACTAATTAAGTCTAATGCTGAAACAGGCACATAAAGCTTGTCACCTTTGGCGTATTCTAAGGTGACATATTCTGTTGCGACATCACCGACATCTAAAGATTGCAGACCAAGGTAACGGCCGACACCATGATCTTCATGTACAACAGCATCACCCACGGTAAGCTCAGCAAGGTTACGTATAATGGCATCAGAATCTCGTTTTTTACGACTGCGACGACGACGCTGCATCACTTGTTGGCCGAACAGTTGTGGTTCGGCAATAATGGCTATTTGATCATGGGTTAGCACGATACCTTGTTCAAGCGGTGCGACGGTAATACCTAATGGTTCTTTACTAGCTAAAAACTCATCCCAGTTTTGAAAGGCCGTCGGTATAATGGCATGATCACGTAATAGTTCTAATAAGGTTTCACGACGCCCGGCTGTTTCAGCGGCAAATAAAATGCGTCCTTCAAAATTATCAATAAATTTAAGTAGGGCATCACAAGGCCGATCTTGGCGTGCATTAAAGGTGAGCTGGGGCGGAATAATTGTCTGGTAATTGTTATGACCTGCACTATCATCGAGTTCAAAGCTTTGGCTATGTAGGCGGTGATAACGTTTAAATTGTGAGAATAGCTCTTCAACAGGAATAAATATTGAAGCTGGCGGCAATAACGGCCGTTCAATATTTACGTGTGCTTGTTGGTAACGGTGCTCAATTTCTTGCCAAAAAGTCATCGCTGCATGATGAGGGTCATTAACATTAAGCAGTAAAGTATTGTCCGGTAGATAGTTAGTCAGACTATCGGTTTTATTGAGGAATAGTGGTAGGTAGTATTCAATCCCTCCTGGCATATTACCTTCAGATACTTCTCGGTAGATAAGACTACGTTGAGGATCGCCATCAAAGTTTTCACGAAATTGTTTACGAAATAGGGCGGTACTCTCTTCTGTAACAGGGAACTCACGAGCGGGTAATAATTGGATTGAGTTAATTGAATCAATAGAACGTTGAGTTTCAGGATCAAAGGTTTTTAAGGTGTCGACTTCATCATCAAACAGATCTATACGATATGGATGTTTACTCCCCATAGGGAATAAATCAATGATGGCGCCTCGAACTGCAAATTCACCATGTTCAATAACTTGTGATACATAGCGGTAACCGGCTTTTTCTAGTTTAATTCGCCATGATTCAATGTCGAATTGATCGCCTGTTTTTAGAATTAAGGTATTGCCATCTAAGAAATCACGAGGCGCTAAGCGATGCATAATGGTTGAAATAGGCACCATTAAAATACCGCGCTTGAAATTTGGCAGTTGATGTAAGGTATCTAAGCGCTCGGAGACAATATCCTGATGCGGTGAAAACGTATCGTAAGGCAATGTTTCCCAGTCAGGAAAATGTAAAATAGCTAAATCATTATCACCAAGATAAAAGCGTGCTTCTACTTCAAGGCGGTGTGCGGTGGCGGTGTCATCGGTTAATACCAGCACCGGTCCATCATGATTAAGTGCGGCATTGGCTAATAATAAGCCTTGGGCACTACCATACAGTTGCCCTGCACGGAGTTGAAGCTGTGCTGATGAGGGGAGTAATGGTTTTAATGGACTAGGTGATGACATAGCATGCTTGAATAGAGTAAAACGACTATTTTCTCATAGAATGACGGGGGCTAGCTAGCTAAATACTAGGATTAACCCTACTTTATATGTGATAATAGTCATTACTAATACTGTATATTAAGCTAGAGATACTACTGATTATGGGAATAAAGCGAACTGAAAATGTCATCCTATTAAAGGTTATAGGCACCCTAGAATTAGCCGCTTCTGCTGCCATGTTCTACTTTTTCTGGGATGAAAAGCCGGCTTTAATTGGTGCCGTTATCCTAGTAGGCTTATCGGCAAATAGTTTTTATCAAGCGCATAAATGTTATGTCCGTCAATACTCACCGAAGAAAGGCCCGCTTAAATAACGCCTCATTGTGTGAGTTCACAATGTTAGGTACTGGTTAAAAATGGTAGATGAAATAGAGAAAGAGGAAAGTGAGTTTGATTCTGCCTCTTTTTTGAAAGGGCTTACAAGCCGGCCGGGCGTGTATCGCATGTTAGATAGTGATGATACTGTTATTTATGTAGGCAAAGCAAAGAACCTAAAAAAACGAGTCAGTAGTTATTTTCGTAAAACAGGCTTAACCTCAAAAACACGGGTCATGGTTGCCCAGATATCTCAAATTGAAACCACTGTGACCCACACTGAGAATGAAGCTTTAATTTTAGAAAACAATCTAATTAAACAGTTGATGCCTCGTTATAACATCCTACTTCGGGATGATAAAACCTATCCTTACCTATTAATATCTGATGGTCCTTTCCCTCGATTAAGTTTACATCGAGGCACTAAGCGAAAAGCAGGCCGTTATTTTGGTCCGTATCCTAGTGCGGGTGCTGTGCGTGAAAGTTTGTCGCTATTACAGAAGCTATTTCCTGTACGTCAATGTGATGATACCTTTTATCAAAACCGTTCTCGTCCTTGCCTTCAGCACCAAATTAAACGTTGTACCGCACCTTGTGTTGGCTTAGTGACTGAGCAGGAATATCAACAAGATATTCAGCACACTATCTTGTTTTTAGAAGGTAAAAACCAACAGGTGATGACCGAGCTTTCTGACAAAATGGAAGTAGCCTCAGCGGCATTAGAGTTTGAACAAGCAGCCGATCTKAGAGATAAAATCATTAGCTTGAGACGAATTCAAGAGCGGCAGTATGTCAGTGGTGATAAAGGTGAGATTGACGTGCTGGCAGCTAAAGTCAGCGATGGTATGGCGATAGTGGAAGTCTGCTTTATCCGTGGTGGCCGTAGTTTAGGTAATAAATCCTACTTTCCTAAGGGCTCTGCGGGTAGTACCGCTGAGGAATTATTATCCGCCTTTATTCCACAATATTATTTAGGTAAAGATATCCCTAATGAAATATTAGTGAGCCATAGCCCTGAAGACATCAACTTATTAGAAGAGGTACTTAAGTCGGAATCTCAACATCGGGTCAGTGTGCGTTGCCCTCAGCGTGGTGTGAGTATGCGTTGGATGAAAATGGCGACGATGAATGCTGAGATAAGTTTAAACCAGCGCTTGAGTAGTCGAGATAATTTATTGCAACGATTTGAAATGTTACAGCAAGCGCTTGATTTAGATGAAATGCCTAAACGGTTGGAATGTTTTGATATTAGTCATACCAGTGGTGAACGAACGGTTGCTTCATGTGTGGTATTTGGTTTAGAAGGGGCCATTAAAGCTGACTACCGTAAATTTAATATTGAAGGCATTACCCCGGGTGATGATTATGCCGCTATGCATCAAGCATTAACCAGACGATTTACCCGACTTAAAAAAGGCGAAGGTAAACGACCTGATTTATTATTGATTGATGGGGGTAAAGGTCAATTAACAGAAGCTAAAGCAGTGATGGCTGAATTACAGCTCGATATTGATATTCTAGGTATCGCAAAAGGCCCAGAAAGAAGACCGGGAGAAGAAACTTTATTTTTGGTTGGCCAAGAAGGAGAAATTGATTTGCCGGCTGATTCTCCTGCCTTACATTTACTGCAACAAGTACGTGATGAAGCGCATCGCTTTGCTATCACAGGTCATCGTCAACGCCGAGCTAAAGCAAGAAGAACCTCGCCCCTAGAAGGTATAGAAGGCATGGGGCCCAAACGGCGACAGAAGTTATTGCTGCAGTTTGGTGGTTTGCAAGAAGTGAAAAGAGCGGGTGTTGAAGATCTTGCCAGAGTAGACGGCATTAGTCCTACACTTGCACAACGAATATATGATGTCTTTCATGGCGACAAATAAGCGGGTTTAGATGATACTATAAACGCTTATTTGCATACTTTTATAATATTAAACCTTAATCATTTCAAGTGAGTTTTATGTTTAACCTGCCCAATATCCTTAGCTTATTACGCATTGCTTTAATTCCAGTTCTAATTGGTTGTTATTTCTTACCTTTTGAATCAGCTGCAGTGTGGGCAACGATTATCTTTGCAATTGCATCACTGACAGACTGGCTCGATGGTTACTTAGCAAGGAAGTGGGATCAAACGTCTGCTTTTGGGGCTTTTATTGATCCTGTTGCTGATAAGTTGATTGTATCTATTGCACTACTGCTAGTGTTATATAAAACACCTGAGTGGTATGTATTGATTCCGGTCATTGTTATTATTGCCCGAGAAATCACCATATCCGCATTACGCGAATGGATGGCCGCGATTGGCGAACAAAATACAGTCAAAGTTTCCTTTGTTGGCAAGTTAAAAACAAGCTTTCAAATGTTAGCGATAGGCTGCTTGATATTCGATAACTCATTATTTGGTCTACCAATATTTGATATCGGGATTATCTTGCTTTATATCGCATCTGTATTGACGATTAGTTCGATGTGGAGCTATTTGCGTGCGGCATGGCCTGTAATGAAATCTAATGGTTGACAGGTAAAAATATTCGCCTATAATGCACATCTTTCTAGCGGGAATAGCTCAGCTGGTAGAGCACGACCTTGCCAAGGTCGGGGTCGCGAGTTCGAATCTCGTTTTCCGCTCCAGATTATAAAAAGGCCGCAGTTCACTGCGGTTTTTTAGTTTTACAAGGGCTGCGTGGCAGAGTGGTCATGCAGCGGACTGCAACTCCGTTAACGCCGGTTCGATTCCGACCGCAGCCTCCATTTATCTCTTGTAACAAGAGTATAAATTAGTACGTGTTTCCTAGCGGGAATAGCTCAGCTGGTAGAGCACGACCTTGCCAAGGTCGGGGTCGCGAGTTCGAATCTCGTTTTCCGCTCCAAATATAAAAAGGCCGCAGTTTTTACTGCGGCCTTTTTGGTTCTAAAGCTAACAACTTAGCCTGATTTAATAAAAAGCCAAACCTAGAAAACTAGGTTTGGCTTTTTATTGTGTAGCGTTTAGCGAGCACTTAGCTCAGTAGGTCTGTAAGCGAATACATGGTTACCTTGTTACGGCAACCATGCACTTGTGACCGCTATTTTTTCTCAGGTAACACGGTAAATAGCGATAACATACCGGCTTTAATATGGTCATTAACATGACAGTGATATAACCAAGTACCTTCATTATCCAGCGTCATATCAACAGTCTTTAAGCTAGCAGGCATTAATTCCATTACATCAACACGATTACCGTTATGTAACACGGTGTGACCATGCCAATGTGGCGTATGTAAATCAACTTCAGTACCCATACCAATTAAATACCAACGAGTACGTTCACCTTTATGCATGGTAAGACCCGGTTGGTTACCATATACATAACCATTCATACCGTGCATTAGATTACTTTCATAAAAGTCGTCATCATCGGCATCTTCAACACCGTTAGTATATTTTTCGATATTTTGATCAATATAGTAAGTGTCATTTTCATCAGTAACGGTAAATAAAGTTATAAATTCACGATCAATATCAGAGGCATAACCGCCGCTTTCTTTACTAATAATAATGGGGCCAATTAAGCCTGAATTTGTTGCCATAGGTGAACTAACGTGTGAATGGTACATCCATACAATTGAGCTAGGATCATTCGGGCCAGGGCCTGCACGTTCAGGTACTAACCACTCGTAGTGGTGTGTGGCATTAGGTTTAACCATATCATCTGCTTTATCAGCACCTGAGGTACCATCGTTATACATGGCGCCTTCTGATGATTTTGTGTAAAACACACCATGAGGGTGCATGCTGGCAGGGATTGATAAATTATTTTTAAAGGTGATTTTGATTGTGTCACCGACGCCTGCTCTAACAATAGGACCTAAATAACCTAAATGTTCCCATTCAGCTGTTCGTGTCTTTAGGGTTTTGAAGCTGGCATCGGTGTATTCGCGGTAAATAGACTTAATATAGGTTTTACCAATTCTATTGTTTTGTTGCTTAACAAAGACATTTTCATCTTCATTAAAATCACGCCCCATAATTTTATTTTGTCCAGTTGGCGCATAATCCCATTCAATTTCATCGGCTGCAATATAATAAGTGAGAGTAATGCCTTCTTTGGCAAACGTATTCGACGAGAGGGAAAACATTAATAGTGAGCTTATCAAGGCGGTGAAACCTAAACGTTTAAGCCGGGAAAAAACAGTCATAATGAGCCTTTAAATTGATTGAATAGCACGAAGTTGAAATATCTGTTGTAGCCATTTTAGTTTTAGATAAAAAACGTAAACATAGATTTAACAAGAATCATTATCATATAATTCATTGGCGATGAATGGCAATAGAAATCATGGGTAAGCCATATTTAAAGGAGGGGCTAATAATTAGCATGTTAGCGTTATTGTTAGACTTTATCGCTTTTCAGTGACTGAGTCAGTCTCACCGACTAAAATCTAACTGAACATTTAGCATCACTATTTATTTAATTTGCGGGATGTAGAGCTTTGATAATTAAAATAGAATAGCGTGTAGCTTATTGGGCGGGCTGGTATATAAGTGCGTATAATGAGCGGCATTAAATATCTATTGATGAAAATAGAATAACTATATTGATGTGTGCATATTTAAGTATGTAATCAAAACAAGATAAAAGAAAATTCGGAATAAACCTATATAAATGAAAAACATACGTAACTTCTCAATTATTGCTCATATTGATCACGGTAAATCTACAATTGCAGATCGATTCATTCAAATTTGTGGCGGATTATCTGACCGTGAAATGTCAGCGCAAGTGCTTGATTCAATGGATATTGAAAAAGAGCGTGGTATTACCATTAAGGCACAATGTGTCTCACTAGATTATAAAGCCCGCGATGGCGAAACGTATCATTTAAACTTTATTGATACGCCTGGTCATGTGGATTTTTCTTATGAAGTATCACGATCATTAGCTGCCTGTGAAGGTGCTTTATTAGTGGTCGATGCAGCACAAGGTGTTGAGGCTCAAAGTGTAGCAAACTGTTATACCGCAATTGATTTAGGCCTTGAGGTATTGCCAGTTCTGAATAAAATTGATTTGCCCTCGGCAGAGCCTGATCAAGTAGCAGAAGAGATTGAAGAGATTATTGGTATTGATGCTATGGATGCTGTGCGCTGTAGCGCGAAAAGTGGCTTAGGCATTGAAGACTTATTAGAATCACTGGTTGAGCGAATTCCTGCTCCCAAAGGTGATGCCGATGGAGAACTTAAGGCACTTATTATCGACTCGTGGTTTGATAGTTATGTTGGCGTTATTTCACTAGTTCGGATTATGCAAGGTAGCCTTAAAAAACGCGACAAGATTAAAGTTATGTCGACAGGTCAGGAATACCAAGTTGAGCAAGTCGGTGTATTTACCCCTAAACGAGTTGAACATGATGCGCTTTACTGTGGTGAAGTAGGTTATGTGATTTCAGGGGTGAAAAACATTGATGGTGCGCCAGTAGGTGATACTTTAACCCATGTTCGTCATGGTGCAACAGAAGCGTTGCCAGGCTTTAAATCGGCTACACCACAAGTGTATGCGGGTATATTCCCTGTGAGCTCAGAAGACTTTGAATCTTTTCGTGATGCACTCGGAAAACTACGATTAAACGATGCATCACTTTTCTTTGAACCTGAAAGTTCACAGGCCTTAGGCTTTGGTTTCCGTTGTGGTTTCCTTGGTTTATTGCATATGGAAATTATTCAAGAACGGCTTGAGCGTGAATATGATCTTGATTTAATCACTACTGCACCTACGGTAGTGTTTGAAGTATTAACGCGAAAAGGCGATGTGTTAAAAATTGAAAAC
Source organism: Gammaproteobacteria bacterium (assembly GCA_002402245.1). Classification (GTDB taxonomy): domain Bacteria; phylum Pseudomonadota; class Gammaproteobacteria; order Nitrosococcales; family Methylophagaceae. The sequence continues at coordinate 43,355 of NVVP01000007.1, forward strand.
CCATCATTATTACCTGATGTAGGTTCCATCGAAGAAATTCGTGAGCCTATTGTTATAGCTGATATTTTAGTGCCACAAGAACATTTAGGTGCAGTGATTACCTTATGTATCGAGAAACGTGGTGTGCAAAAATCGATGCAATATATGGGTAAGCAAGTAGCATTAAGCTATGAATTGCCGATGAATGAAGTGGTTATTGATTTCTTCGATCGAATTAAATCAGTAAGCCGTGGTTATGCCTCATTAGATTACCATTTCACTCGTTTCCAAGTAGCTAAACTAGAAAAACTAGATATTTTGATTAATGGCGAACGGGTTGATGCGTTATCAATGATTGTTCATACCGAACAAAGTGTTGGTCGAGGCCGTCAGTTAGTTGAAAAAATGAAAGAGCTTATTCCACGCCAAATGTTTGATATTGCTATTCAAGCGGCCATTGGTGGGCATATTATTTCTCGTTCAACTGTGAAGGCAATGCGTAAAAACGTTATAGCTAAATGTTATGGTGGCGATATTTCACGTAAGAAAAAACTGTTAGATAAGCAGAAAAAAGGTAAAAAACGAATGAAATCGATTGGCAAGGTCGATGTGCCACAAGAAGCCTTTTTGGCTGTTTTACAATTGTCTAAATCATAAAGGAATTAATTTAAGTGAGTTTCCCAGCATTAATGGTTACCTTCGTTGCGATCACAGGGTTTATTTGGTTGATTGATATTATCTTTTTGGCGCCAAACCGAGCTGTAAAGTCAAAAGAGCCCATTGTTATTGAATTAGCTAAATCATTTTTCCCGATTATTTTAATCGTACTGGTTATTCGCTCATTTGTAGCTGAACCTTTCAGAATCCCATCGGGTTCGATGCTACCTACATTACATGTAGGTGATTTTATTTTAGTAAATAAGTTTGCTTACGGTATTCGTTTACCGGTACTGAATACTAAAATAATTTCGACCGGTGAACCTGAACGAGGTGATGTAGTGGTATTTCGTTATCCAGAAAACCCATCGGTTGATTACATTAAACGAGTGGTAGGTTTACCGGGTGATACCGTGGGTTATTTTGCTAAAAATATCTATATTAATGGTACTTTGGTAAGCAGTGAAGCTAAACAGAAAACAGCAGATTTATTGGGCATAGTACCTATAGGTCATGAATTACGCACAGAGACATTAGGTGAACATAAGCATGATTACCTAATTGACCCTACACGACGTTTAGTTGAAGGTGAATTTGTTATACCTGAAGGCGAATATTTTATGATGGGTGATAACCGTGATAATAGTAATGACAGCCGCTATTGGGGCACGGTACCTGAAGAAAATTTAGTAGGAGCAGCCTTCTTTATTTGGATGAGTTGGGATTGGAATGCAGGCGGCATTGTCTGGAATCGACTAGGAAGTCACATTGATTAAGGAAACAAATATGAAAAATAAACAAGCAGGAATGACACTAATAAGTTGGGTGATTGTATTAGCTATTATTGCTTTTTTCGCCACAATCGCTATTCGTCTGATACCTATGTATCAAGAATATTATGGCGTGGTACATATTATGAAAGGTATGGAAGAAGAAGTTAAAAATAGTGATTTGACTAAGGCTCAAGCCAACTTATTATTGATGCGTCGTTTTAATACCGGTTATATTTCAAGTGTGAAAAAAGAACATATTGAAATTGGTCGTGGTAAGCATCGTCCCAGTGTCACTAAAATTGCCATTGATTATGAAGTGCGCGTTCCTTTTATGGGGCAAATTGATTTGATTGGTCATTTTCACACTGAGTTTGATACAGAAAAGACGGCCCTTAATATAAGATGATAACCAGTAAAGAAACGGTACTCTGCAAGAAATTACAGGTGTCATTTAATGATGTTTTATTATTAAAAAAAGCGTTGACGCACCGAAGTGCTGCAAGTAAAAATAATGAACGATTAGAGTATCTTGGCGATGCAATTTTAAGTTTTGTTATTGCTGAAGCCTTGTTTAAGCGTTTTACCGAAGCAAAAGAAGGCAAGTTAAGTAGGATACGGGCTTCACTAGTGAAAGGGGTAACCCTAGCTGAAATTGGCCGCGAGCTAAACTTATCTAATGTGGTTATTCTTGGCCCGGGTGAATTGAAAAGTGGTGGTTATCGTCGAGAATCAATTTTAGCCGATACGGTTGAAGCTATCTTTGGTGCTGTTTATTTGGATGGCGGTATGGACGAGGTTCAATCTTTGATTCTTCGTTTATATGATGAGCGGCTAGCTTCAATTGATGTTAACGAAACAGTAAAAGATCCAAAAACTCAGCTACAAGAATTACTACAAAGCCGTAAACATCCTTTGCCTTTGTATAGTGTTAAAGAAATTAAAACAGAATCAAAACAGCCTCGATTTGAGGCGTCATGCCAAGTGGCATTATTAAAAAAAGTTATTGTTGCTCAAGGTGATAGTCACCGAAAAGCAGAACAAAAGTCAGCCGAGCGTGTGTTGACGTTATTGGAAGGTAAGTTATGACGGACAGTCAATTTAAGTCTGGTTATGTTGCGATTATTGGTCGCCCGAATGTGGGTAAATCAACCCTAATTAATCGTGCTTTGGGACAAAAGCTATGTATTACATCGCGTCGCCCACAAACAACCCGTCACCGTATATTAGGTGTGAAAACGTCGGAAGATAGCCAGCTTATTTATGTCGATACGCCGGGTATCCATATTAGCGATAAACGTGCAATGAATCGATATATGAATCGTGCAGCAGCATCATCTATTAATGATGTGGATGTTATTTTATTCGTTGTGGATGGTATGAACTGGACAGAAGAAGATGAAAATGTTCTTGATCGTCTAAAATCAAATGCTAAGGCTCCGGTTATATTGGTGATTAACAAAGTTGATAAATTAGCTGATAAAGAGGTGTTATTACCTCAAATTGAGAAATTAGCAGCTGAATTTGATTTTGCTAAGGTGGTACCTATTTCAGCAAGAAAAGGTATCAATATGAAGCAATTGGAAAAAGAGATTAAAACCTTAATGCCTGAAGGTGAGTTGATTTTCCCTGAAGATCAGTTCACTGATAGAAGCTCTCGTTTCCTCGCTTCAGAATTAGTACGTGAACAACTATTCCGTCACTTAGGCCAAGAGCTACCTTATTCTATTACGGTTGAAATTGAACAATTTGATGACGAAGATAAATTATATCGCATTGGCGCTGTTATTTATGTTGAACGTGATGGACAAAAATCGATTGTTATCGGTAAGAAAGGTGCATTATTAAAATCAGTCGGCCATGATGCTCGAATTGAAATGCAGACCTTATTTGATAAAAAAGTCTTTCTACGCTTGTGGGTTAAAGTCCGTGAAGGTTGGGGCGATAATGAGCGTATGCTGAAGAACTTAGGTTATACCGACGAATTATAAGGCGTTGCTAAGGTGAATATAGACTATACCCCTGCGTTTATATTACACCAGCGTCCTTATCGTGAAAGCAGTGTATTGCTCGATGTATTTAGTCAGCAATATGGCCGAGTCAGTCTTATTGCCAGAGGAACTAAAACCTCAAAACGTAATAAATCAGGTTTATTACAGCTTTATCAACCCTTATTATTAAGCTGGATGGGCCGAGGTGATTTGTACACGCTAACAGCAGTAGAAACCGATGAACCCCGTTATATTTTGCGGGCTGAGTCGGCATTATGTGGACTGTATGTTAATGAATTAATGGTTAAGTTATTACCATTACATTTAGCCGAAAGTGACGTGTTTGATGCATATAAAATCATATTGTTATCCTTGCAAGAAGCGGATAATAATGAAATTTCATTACGCTTGTTTGAAAAACGATTATTGACTCATCTGGGCTATGGTTTAGTGCTGGATCATGATGTGGAAACACAGCAACAAATTGAATCAACACAACGTTATAGCTATCAAGCAGATGTAGGATTGTACCCATGGCAACAAAGCCATAATCGGCCCTCTATTTCAGGTCGAAGCTTGCAACACCTGATTGATGAACGTGATTTTGACGAGCAAAGTCTACCAGAAATAAAACAACTTATGCGTAGCGTGATACATTTCTACTTAGGCGGCAAACCACTACAAAGTAGACTACTATTTTCTTCAATGCAACGCTATGCGAATTAATTAAGGCTACAGAGTTATGACAATTTATTTAGGTGTAAATATTGATCACATTGCCACATTACGGCAAGCACGTGGCACCCGTTATCCGGATCCCATTCAAGCTGCTATTGAAGCTGAACAAGCGGGTGCCGATAGCATTACCTTACATCTACGAGAAGATCGCCGCCATATCCAAGAGCGTGATGTTGCTATGTTGGCGGATATTTTACAAACTAAAATGAATTTAGAAATGGCCGTAACAGATGAAATGTTAGCCATGGCTGAAAAGTATCGACCTTCTGACTGCTGTTTAGTACCCGAAAAACGTGAAGAGCTAACTACCGAAGGCGGTTTAGAAATCGCTGGCCAAATAGCTAAGATGAAGGATGCTTGTCAACGCATGGCTGCAGCCAATGTTACCGTGTCATTATTTATTGACCCAGACAAAAAGCAAATTGATGCCTCACTCGAATGTGGTGCTCCAGTGATTGAACTTCATACTGGCCGTTATGCGGATGCTGAGACGGTTGAAGAAGCTGAAAAAGAACTAAAAATTATTGTCGATGCCGCTGAGTATGCTCATAAGCTAGGCTTACAAGTAAATGCCGGTCATGGCCTGCATTATCACAATGTGTCTAAAATCGCGGCTATTCCAAGCTTAGTTGAATTGAACATTGGTCATGCYATTGTGGCKCGWTCWGTATTCACYGGYTTTYMGTCAGCRGTMCGYGAAATGAAACAACTTATGAYYGAAGCTCGTCGCGGATGATAGTCGGCATYGGTACTGAYTTAGTACATATTCCYCGGATGGAAGCATTGATTGCKAAACACGGGGATAAAATTGCCTTAAAAATACTSAGTGATGCTGAGTTTATTTCATTTGGMAAAGCWSYTAARCCRGCTGAGTTCTTAGCAAAACGCTTTGCAGCYAAAGAAGCGGTRGCCAAAGCATTTGGCACYGGCTTTCGCGATGGCTTAAGCTTACGTCATATTGAAGTATCYAATGATGARCAAGGMAARCCTGAGYTAAACTTTNTTTCTCGTGCAGCCGARTTAGTTAAKGAACTTAATATTGGTCAAAGCTTGATTAGTTTGAGTGATGATCACCATTATGCCACTGCCTATGTGGTGTTAGAGGAGCGTATAAAGTGAAACAGTATCCTACGATTGAAGCCTTTGTCGGTAATACACCGCTGGTACGTTTACAGCGATTAGCAGGCAATACCAGTAATGTTTTATTAGTTAAACTTGAGGGTAATAACCCTGCAGGTTCGGTAAAAGATCGCCCTGTTATGACCATGATTCGACAAGCCGAAGCGCGTGGAGATATTCAAGCAGGCGATACCTTAATTGAAGCAACCAGTGGTAATACCGGAATTGCTTTAGCCATGGTTACTGCCATTCTAGGTTATAAGATGATTCTTATTATGCCGAAAAATATGAGTATTGAACGTCGTGCTTCAATGAAAGCCTATGGTGCCGAATTGATTTTGACGGACACCATGGAAATTGCTCGCGATTTATCATTAGAAATGGAAGAGCAAGGGAAAGGCAAGGTACTTAATCAATTTGCTAATTTTGATAATCCATTAGCCCATTATCAAACTACGGGGCCTGAAATATGGCGAGATACTGATGGTGAAATAACTCATTTTGTCAGTGCCATGGGTACGACAGGTACTATCATGGGTACGTCTCGTTATTTAAAAGAACAAAACCCTGCAATTCAAATTGTCGGTGTTGAACCTGCTGAAGGTTCGAGTATTCCTGGCATACGCCGTTGGCCAGCAGCTTATCTGCCTGATATTTTTGAGTCTGACCGTGTTGATTCGATGATTGAAATGCAGCAAAGCGTGGCTGAAGACACCATGCGACGTTTGGCAACTGAGGAAGGTATCTTTTGTGGGGTATCTTCGGGGGGAGCCGTTGCGGCAGCACTTGAGCTGTCTAAACGGGTTGAAAATGCTGTTATTGTCARTAWWAWMWSWRMCYRTRKTKAKSKMWAWTWAKMAAMYKRYKTAYKMCMWRYKRRRWAASATRWYKMMASCWRMAWWMGAWRMWRYWMARMYWMYYCKTACTTTATCGACGCTATTCAAAATGATTAAAGTATGTGCAAAAACACTGCTATTTATTAGTTACCTGTGCTGGTTAATATTGCCAAATACCGTCTTTGCTATTGATGAATTAGAACTGTCTATTGGCTCATGGTCATTTAATGAGCTTAATTCAGTCAATATGGATGTGGCGGTTACATTAACCAGCAAAGGTTTGGCTGTAACAGTCTCTGCCGATCAATTAACGTTAGCCGCGCCAATTGGACGCTTGAATAATGTTTATTTTCAGTGTGATGAACTACGCATTGCCTCAGCACATTATTCATGTAAAAAAGGCCGCTTGGCTTTTCAACATAAAGATCTTGGCCAACAGAAGATTGCTCTTTCAATCGTATCAAACCCTGAAAGTACTCGGCATCAACTAACTGTCTCGAATATAAAACTTGCTGAATCGACACTTTCTCTTATAGCTAATATTAAACAAGCTGGTTGGCATATAGAGGTGAATAGCCCCGATATTGATTTAGCCCTATTACTTACCGAATTGGCAGCTTATTTATCTGCAGAACAAGCTAATAGTTTATCGATATGGAGTATTGATGGACGGGCTAAACTGTCAATGATGCTCACGGGAACTGATGAGCAGCTGATGACAATTGAAGCGAATATCGAAGCCACTGAAATTAATGTTAGCGATGAACAAGGGTTGTATGTCAGTGAGGCATTAGCTAATAGTATGCAGTTATCAGCCTTAAGGACTAATGATGATTGGCAATGGAATATTGAGTCTCATCTTAATGATGGTCAAGCCTATGCCGAACCCATATTTATTGATTTTAGTGCGATGCCATTATCATTAAAAGCACAGGGAGATTGGTTAGCAGAACTAGGCGAGCTCGACGTAAAACAGCTAACAGTGATGCAAGGTGATGTTCTAAAGCTTGAAGGGAAATTGCTTGCAGATCTTGCCACATTAAAATCAGCTGGTTTTAAGTTTGAAAGTAGTGACCTTCCTTCTTTCTACACCACATGGCTGCAACCTTTTGTAGTGGGTAGTCCGGTGGRTGATTTAGAACTATCAGGTTCATTATCAGCCGAGTTCACGACGCAAGGCGATGATTATACCGTCCAGCTAGGGCTTAATAATATCTATGCATACCAACAAGCAGGTCTGTTTAGTATTGATGAACTGTCAGGCGCGATTGCATGGACGAATACCAATACGCCTATCAGAACAAAAATCCATTGGCAGTCAGGTAGTCTTTATGCCATTCCTCTTGGTGCTTCAACAATTGAAACAGAAGTTGAGTCATCATCAGTACGTTTATTGTCACCTTGGAACCTACCTTTATTTGATGGTGAGTTACGACTGAATACATTTACTTTGAACCTAGCTGATGATGACAATATGCAATGGCAGTTTGGTGGTGAGTTAACGCCTATTTCCATGGAGTTATTAAGTACAACATTGCAATGGCCTTTATTACATGGCCATTTGTCAGGTGAAATACCTCAAGTTAATTATGCTAATAATAAGGTCACGGTAGACGGCGCCCTAAAAGTAAACTTGTTTGAAGGTAATACCGTTATTCGAGATTTAACTCTAGAAAATCCCTTTGGTGTATTACCGCAGCTCAATGCCAATATTAGTTTAAAGGGACTTAATTTAGAAACCCTTACACGTACCTTCGATTTTGGTAAAATAACCGGTAAATTAGATGGGGATATTAAGCATCTTCGCTTATCTAATTGGCAGCCTGTTCAGTTTGATGCTTCATTTTCAACCCCAGAGGGTGATAAAAGTCGCCGCCGTATCAGTCAAAAGGCCGTGGATAACTTGTCGCAAGTCGGTGGTGGGCCTACAGGAATACTACAACGTAGCGTATTACGGTTTTTTGAGGATTTTTCGTACCAAAAGATTGGTCTAAGCTGTCTATTACGTAATGAAGTGTGTGTGATGTCTGGCGTGGAGGAAGCTGAACAAGGCTATTATATTGTTAAAGGTGGCGGATTACCGCCAAGAATTAATGTGGTGGGCTATACTCGTCGAGTAGATTGGCCTGATCTTATTGAACGATTAAAAGCAGTAAGCGAAAACTCAGGCCCTGTGGTCATAGATTAATATGGAGATAGTATGAAATTATTTAGATGGTTTGCAACAAGCATGATGGGTTTAATGTTGGTGTCATGTGTCACGATTAATATTTATTTCCCTGCGGCCGCAGCTGAAAAAGCAGCCGATCATATTATCGAAGATATTTGGGGACCAGACTCAAAATCAGCTGCTGAAGAAGCAGAGGCGGAGCAACAAAGTCAGTTAGCTGCACCACAGTCACAAGCTATTGCAATGGTGGTATTAAATTGGCTAGTATCACCTGCATCAGCAGAAATTAATCTTAATATCAATTCAGCAGCAGTGACGTCAATTCAAAATAAAATGAAAGCACGCCATGGCAAGTTGAAAGCTTATTACAGCAGCGGTGCAGTAGGCTTAACTGATAATGGCTTAGTAACTGTTCGTGATGCTAAATCAATTGCACTAAAAGATCGTAATAAAGTGAAAGCGCTAGTCGCAGAAGAAAATAAAGATCGTAATGCCCTATATGCTGAAATTGCTAGAGCTAACGGTCATCCTGAATGGAAAGCAGATATTCAATCTACATTTGCGCGTCGCTGGGTGAGCAACGCTGCAAGTGGTTGGTGGTATAAAAGTGGTGGTAGCTGGAAGCAAAAATAGTTTATACCCGTTACTCTTTAAACAGCCTATTTTAAGTGTACATAATGGATGGGCTAGCAAGGCATAATAATGATGTAATAGTTATTCTATTACTCATTATTATAACGCCGCTAGCACATTCAGAATGAGTGCTATAAATAGGCTGTTTGAAGGGTCAGGGGTATGTAGCACCACCATGACTATAATCCGATGGTGTTTTCACCATCGGATTTTTTATTTGAAGATGTAGAGAATTGTAATGGCACGACGAAACCGGAGAAGACAACGGGTTCCACAAGATCCCGTTGAAGCACAGATTGAAACCTTATCACATGATGGACGAGGCATAGCCAGAATAGAAGGTAAGACTGTATTTGTAGCAGGTGCATTAACAGGGGAAACGGTTAAGTTTCTTTATACTAAAAAGCACAGTAAATATGATGAAGCAAAAACCATAGAACTCATCGCTAACCCGAGTAGTGATCGGGTTGAAGCACAATGTCAGCACTTTGATATTTGTGGTGGCTGTAGCTTGATGCATATGTCAGCTGATGCACAGTTATCATTAAAGCAAAATACCTTAGAACAGCATTTAAATCATTTTGGCGATATTATCCCCGAGAAATGGTTAGAACCGCTTAGAGGCCCATTATGGGGCTACCGTCGTAAAGCACGTTTAGGTGTAAAACATGTGCCTAAAAAAGACCGGGTGCTGGTAGGATTCCGAGAAAAAGGTACGCCTTATCTTGCAGTATTAGATAAATGTGAAGTGCTTGATCAACGAGTAGGCACACGTTTAGCTGAATTAGGTGAAATGATTGCCAAGTTAGATGCTCATAACCGTATAGCCCAGATTGAAGTGGCAATGGATGATGACCATGTTGCCTTGGTTTTTAGAAATCTAGATGATTTATCTGAGCAAGATACGCAGGCACTAATTCAGTATGGCCAAGATAATGATTTATGGATCTACTTACAATCAGGCGGTCCTAATACCGTTACCGCTATTTGGCCAGAATCACCACAGTTACACTACGCACCGGAAGCAGGATTGAAACTTGATTTTGAACCCAATGATTTTACCCAAGTAAATGCCGAAATTAATCTAAAAATGATTGAGCGTACTATGGAATTACTTGAAATTTCACCTGAAGATCGTGTGTTAGATTTATTCTGTGGTCTGGGTAATTTCACTTTGCCATTAGCTAAGCGAGTAACAGAAGTGGTGGGTGTTGAAGGTGATGAAGCACTGGTACGTCATGCGAGAAATAATGCGACTAAGAATAGCTTAGCCAACGCAACCTTTGAGCAAGCTGATTTAACTAAAACAGAGCTAAAAGATTATGATTGGGCTAAAGCAGGCTTCAACAAGATCTTATTAGATCCACCTCGCAGTGGTGCTTTTGAAGTATTGCATCAATTAGCTGCATTAGGGGCTGAACGCTTGGTGTATGTTTCATGTAACCCTGCAACATTAGCAAGAGATGCGGGCGAGTTAGTGAACAACCATGGTTATACTCTAGTTTCAACTGGCATAATGGACATGTTTCCACATACAACCCATGTTGAATCAATTGCTTTGTTTGTAAAAACAAAAACATAGAACTAGCGCGTTGATATAAACGAGTCACTTAATAAACGTTAAGTGACTCGTTATAGCTTTATTGCATAGCCATACCGTAAACGACTAAAACAAGCCACGATATGCCAAATAGCATAATCATCATGGTGAAGTTTTCTATAATTAATATTTCTAGCTTTTCTAACATTTTCATGACGATGCCTTATATTCAAAATTAGTGACTACTAATTGCGATAATAGCGACCTGTCTGAAAAGGGCATTGATCTAGATCATTGTTACTTTATTTAACATAAGAGAGAAGGCTAGATACAAAAAAACCAGTCTATTAAGACTGGCTTTTTTGTAATGATATATTGTGTAAGTTACTGATTTAATAGGCCGTAAGCAATTAAACTTATCCAGAAAACGGCAAATGCAATGATGATGTAAGGAAAGTTAACTACGATCATATCTTCGAATTTTTCCATTATATTCTCTCTCATGGTAATAATTGTTTTATATTTTTGTAATCAAATTGTAGCAATTGCGCATGATTTTATCTAGCGTTTGTGCTTATTTAACGATTAAACACTATTGAATAACTAAATGCCCGTTTAGTTTCTATCGTGATGTGCAATGGTGAAGCTATTTATGGCAGGACACAAAGTGTCTAATTAATCTTCTACGCTAGACTCTTCTACTTCTACTTCTACTTCTACTTCTACTTCTACTTCAGGAATCTCTCGTACGAGAAAACTGCCGACTTCAGGGTCAGATACATGTTTGGGCACATATTTATTCATATCAGCATTTGAGTAGAACCAAATTTTGGTGCCAAAATCTTGAGTTTTCGCAATTAGTGAATAACTAATATGAATATAGTCATCTCCTGGCGTATTCTTAATGGTGATACCGGTAACTGAATCTAGCATTCGCGCCCATTTCTTACCGCGATAGCGTTGATCAACCTCATAACCCCTGACATGTTTAATACTACGTTGGGTAGAACCTAACATAGCAATAAGTTTATCAACATTTCGTTTAGATTTAAGTACATGGCGCACTTGGGTTTGAGTAATAATCGTGTCGGCATAGTTGCCAACTAGTTGATTAAATTCAAGCGCAGTAGCATAACGGTAGCCTTCATACTCACCACCTTCACCAAATTGACTGGCAATATAGTTATAAGTTTGATTGATTGTCAGGGTTACATCAAGCCACTCTAGGCCGGTACTTGTGTCCGTTATGTAAAAATCATTATCAATGATTTCTGCCTGTAAAGGTGACATGTAAAAGGGCAGTAAGCCAAGTAATAGGGTGAGGTTTTTTAGATTCATTCGTTAAAGTTCTTATTTCAGTCCGTGATAATTATTAAACTAATAGCACTAGTTTACGCTTAGTTTAGTGCTTACATCTAATTTTCAATTAAAGAATATTACTTTTTCCTAAAGTAAACCATTAGCTTATCTGTAATTTTGATATTCATCAATACAAGAGAAAATGCTTCTCACTCTATATAGGAATGGTAGAATTGCACTTTAATTAAGATATTGCCGATATCGACGTATTTTTATAAAGGATTTTGACGTAATGTTAGACCCGAAAAAAATTGAAGAAGTAATGAACAGTATTACTAGCGCTTTGCCTCAGGGCTTAACTGATATGCAGGGAGATATTGAAAAAAATATCCGTGCAGCATTGAGTGCTACATTTTCTAAGCTTGATCTTGTGACACGGGAAGAGTTTGATGTACAAACTCAAGTATTGCACCGTACCCGTGAAAAACTAGAAGCCCTAGAAAAACGTGTCACCGAATTAGAACCTAAATAAAAGAGAAAAGAATGTCTGAATTTAACAATGTCACCATCACTCGCGAAGCGAATGTGTATTTTGATGGAAACGTCACAAGCCGCGCAGTCACCTTTGCCGATGGCACTGTAAAAACACTAGGAATTATGATGCCGGGTGACTACACCTTTGGCACAGAGAAAGCCGAGTTAATGGAAATTATGGCCGGCAAGTTAACGTATCGATTAAAAAATACTGAAGAGTGGTTAACGATTAAAGGTGGTCAATCTTTTAATGTGCCAGCCAATTCATCATTTGATTTAAAAGTAACAGCATTAGCTGACTATTGCTGTTCTTACCTAGACTAAAGTGATTAATTAAAGTGAGTGTTGCAACCGTTTATAGTCGAGCCATTACCGGCATTGATGCTCCTGTTGTAACCATTGAAGTACATATTTCAAATGGCTTACCGAGTTTATCCATTGTCGGTATGTTGGAAACAGCAGTAAAAGAAAGCAAAGATCGCGTACGTTCAGCCTTACTTAATTCACAATTTAGTTTTCCTCAACAACGGATTACTATCAACCTTGCACCCGCCGATTTACCCAAAGAAGGCGGGCGTTTTGATCTACCTATTGCTTTAGGTATTCTGGCTGCTTCAGGGCAATTACCGTTAAAAAGTCTTGAGGGCAAAGAGTTTATAGGCGAACTTGGCTTAACTGGTGAACTGCGAGCAGTAAAAGGTGTATTACCGACTATCTTAGCTGCAAGCAAGCAAAAGCATGCACTGCTATTACCCGAAGATAATGTAGCCGAAGCCGCTTTAATAGAGGATGCCGAATGTTTTGGTGCCAGACACTTATTAGATATTTGTGCCCATTTGTTTGGTCAACAGTTATTAGATATTGGCCAAGCGAGCCAAGCAATAGAAACGAATCTATATCCTGACTTAGCCGATGTACGCGGCCAAGCTCATGCACGGAGAGCCTTAGAAATCGCAGCAGCTGGGAGTCATAGTATTCTGTTCTCAGGCCCACCAGGAACAGGTAAAACCATGTTGGCTAGCCGCTTGCCCGGTATTTTAAGTGAAATGACCGAGCAAGAAGCAGTAGAAACCGCCACTGTTCATTCGATCTCATCCACTGGGTTTAAGCCCGAGCAATGGCGACAACGCCCGTTTAGGAATCCACATCACACGGCCTCAGCAGTAGCAATGGTAGGCGGTGGCAGTCAACCGCGTCCGGGTGAAATTTCTTTAGCGCATCATGGTGTATTATTTTTAGATGAACTGCCCGAATTTGATCGCAAAGTACTAGAGGTATTACGTGAACCAATAGAGTCAGGAAAAATCACCATTTCACG
>NVVP01000078.1 GCA_002402245.1 Gammaproteobacteria bacterium
GGCTAAGTTATCAACCGCAAGTGCTGGAGCTAATTTGACCACCCCGACCATCATTAGTGGTGCTACTTCACCGGCTGCTCGAGCCACCGCTAAGATTAARCCSGTCATCATTGCYGGTGCTGCCATGGGCAAYACCGTTCGCCATAATGTTTCWGCTTTRGTTGCGCCTAAGGCYAAGCTACCTTCACGAATAGCACGWGGAATACGMGATAAACCTTCTTCCGTTGCYACAATSACCACTGGAACAGTCAAAATAGCTAAGGTGAGCGAGGCCCACATTAARCCTGGCGTACCAAAGGTTGGKGCSGGYAARCTTGCTTGRAARAAWATYTCATCAATATTGCCACCCAAGAAGTAAACGAAGAAACCAAGACCAAATACACCRTATACAATCGATGGCACMCCGGCTAAGTTATTCACCGCAATTCTAATCAAACGAATAATCGGCCCTTGYTTGGCATATTCTTTCAGGTAAACCGCWGCGACCACACCAAATGGCGTCACTAATACCGCCATAATCATCACCATCATAATGGTGCCAAAGATAGCGGGGAATACGCCCCCTTCCGTATTAGCTTCACGTGGGTCTGATGATACAAAGTCCCACACAGCATGAAGGTAGAAACCTGATTTTTCAAGCGTTGACATAGCATTAGGACGGTGAATCAATACAATCTTAGCCAATATAATCTCAACATCTTGACCCGTCGACATTTCCACTACCACTGAATCACGCTGTAAGGCTGTATATAACACTGCCAATTGCTTTTGCAATTCACTGTATTCAACATTGAAGGCTTTCTTTTCTTGTTCCAACTCTAAATACTGGGGCGCACCTTCAGCCACACCGTCTAGCTCTAATTTCCTGCGTTCTAAACGAATCTGCTCAATACCATGGTTAATTTTACCCACCACACCATATTCAAGATGTTTAATATCGCCAATCAGATCATTACTGCGTTCTACTCGTTGCTGTAACTCTTCATACGCTTCGGGGCCTGTTGCAACCACTTCACCTTGTTGCTTAACTGTGACCAGACGACCGTAAAAGCGGCCCCACTCACGACGTTCAATAGAGATGATATCTTCTGGGTAACTGACCTCGCTTGACATCCAAGGTTGGTTAAACCAACGGAAATCCATGCCGAAATGGTCACGGTTACCTACTTTTATTAATTGGCGGTTTGCTTCCTCTTGGCCTTCAGGCAAGTCAACACCCACACGCTTTAATCTATCTGCGGGTACCGTTTCAATTTCAATCAGCTCACCCATAATACGTTCGGTCTTTTGGCCAGGTGCGGTATAACTGACCTCCATAACATCTGCAGGCCAGAAGTGACTCAAACCCCGAGCAGCAATCAGGCCTAATAGGCCGATAACCATAACAAGACTTATACTCACCGCACCGGCATTGATCCAAACCCAAGGTGAGCCACTTTTAAGCCAAGAAGAAAATGATTTATTGGACATAGTAGTAATGCTTCTCTTATAAACTGCTGTATTTATTACGTAAACGCTGACGGACAACCTCAGCCACGGTATTAAAGATGAACGTTGCCATGAACAAGACCAAAGCGGCTAAGAACAGCACGCGATAATGTGAGCTGGCCACTTCTGCTTCTGGCATTTCAACCGCAATATTGGCAGACAGTGCACGGAAACCTTCAAAGATATTAAAGTCCATAATCGGCGTATTACCTGTAGCCATTAAGACGATCATGGTTTCACCTACGGCGCGTCCTAAACCAATCATAATGGCGGAAAAGATACCCGGGCTAGCAGTTAAGATAACCACACGAGTCAAGGTCTGCCACGGTGTTGCCCCTAAGGCTAATGAACCAATGGTTAAGTGTTTTGGCACGCCAAAGATAGCGTCTTCAGTAATCGAGAAGATAGTCGGAATAACGGCAAAGCCCATCACCATGCCCACTACTAATGAGTTACGTTGGTCAAAACCAATACCGTGAGCATTCAACCATTCAGGCATATTATTACCGAATAACCACATTTCTAAGTAGGGGCTCATCATCATTGATACTACGCCGACTAAAATTACTACTGGAACCAATATCGCTGCTTCCCAACCATCAGGAATTCGTTCACGTAATTTTTCTGGTAATTTAGTCCATGACCATGCGGTTAATAAGATCATAATCGGCATCAATATAAAGATGCTGAAAACACCGGGTAGGTTGCCCTCCACAATCGGAGCCAACCATAAGCCTGCTAAGAAACCTAAGATTACCGTTGGCAAGGCTTCCATAATTTCAATGGTCGGTTTTACAATCTTACGCATGCTAGCTGACATGAAATAAGCGGTATAAATCGCACCAAATATCGCTAATGGCACCGCAATTGCCATGGCATAAAAAGCCGCTTTTAATGTACCAAAAACAAGTGGTGTTAAACCAAATTTAGGCTCAAAATCATTACTGGCTGATGATGACTGCCAGATGTGCTCTGGCTTATCACGGCTTTCATACCACACTTTTTCCCACAAAGAATGCCACGATACATCAGGATGCTCATTATCAATGGCTAATAACTTCACCTGACCGGCTTCTGTCATGCTCAATAAACCATTAGCACGAGGCGATATAGCCATTACCGCGTTTTCAGCTAAGGGTTCAACTAGCAGCGTACGTTCTGCCGTCGTATGATAAAGACCTAATTGGCCACTTTCATCTAAGGCTAAAAACCCTTTACGTGCATATTCAGCCGCAATAACCGTAATTGGTGATGATTGCTGATGAAAACTACGTACATTATGTAGCACAATCTTATTGTCACTATCTCTAACCGGGAACCATTGATCAATCTGACCATCACTACGGCCAACTAGAATTGATATGCCACCGGTTAGGAATTCAAGTGTTGTAACTTGCACACCTTCAGGAACAATAGTTAATCTTTGAACCAACGTCGGATTAGCAATATCACTAATATCGTAATAAGCAATTACACCTTGATCATCGATAAGGTATAACTCACGTTGATCAATATCAATAGCTAACTGTGTCAGCTGACTAGTTGATGTCAGGGCAATTTCTGAGGTCAGTGTTTCAACCGTGAACTCATCTTCATCCATAAAGCTTTCTTCACGGAGAAAGCTTGTTAGTACTAAACGTTTATCTGCCGTGACCGCTGCTAGCGTTGTTTGGCCATCATTACTTTGAACGCTCAATAACTCCAATAACTGTGCTTGTGGATCAAGTTGAACCACGGCATCACCCAAAGGGTATTCAATAGAAGGCGTAACGGTACGTACATCATTTGGATAACTGATTTTATACTTTTGTTTAAACACTAATGCCTGACCACCAGCAAAACCATAAGCAAATACACCCGTTGGTGATGCACCTGGGCTAAAGCTACTAACATCACTATCACTCAATGGCAGTTGAGGAGTTAATAAAGTATGACCATCTTCAGTATCAAAAAAACGTATTTGACCCTGCTTACCTAGACTCAAACCCACATTATTATATTCATTTAAGGTTAAATGAACGGTTGAATGTTCTTCTACAGAAAACTCTGCTTCGGTCTCTAAATCAGCACCTGAAAACAGGGGAAGCACCACATAAAGTAAATAAAAGAAGATTAATACAATGGCAAAAATAACCGTCATTCCACCCGCTGCTACACCATAACGTGCCATACGATCTTTAAGCTCTCGCCACCGACGTCTACGTATCGCGATGGGCGATCCAGCTGCGGGTAGCACGCTATTTTTTAGAGCATGTTCAACCATAAGTTCTCAACTATTTTTCAGGGAAAATATAACCATCCTTAAGAACTAGGGATGGGGCTTCATTCGTTACACATAATCAAAAGATTACTTTTACTTAGGTAAATAATATTTTGATTAGAAGTGGAAAAACGCCTCACACACTGTGCGAGGCGCCATTCTCAAATAATGCTAAAAGCTTATTTAATTTTAGCTAATTCTTTTTCTACTACTGATGCAGGTAATGGCACATAACCATCTTTAATGACAACTTGTTGACCTACTTTAGAAAGCATCATTTTTACAAACTCAGTATCAAGAGGAGATAAAGGTTTGTTTGGTGCTTTGTTTACGTAAACGTAAAGGTAACGTGATAATGGGTAAGTACCATTTGCAGCATTTGCTTTAGATGCAGCAATATATGGCTGACCAGGTTTCTTAGTTAATGCCACCGCTTTAACACCTGATGTTTTGTAACCAATACCAGAGTAACCGATACCGTTTAATGATTTAGTCACACCTTGAACAACAGATGCAGAACCTGGTTGCTCGTTTACAGTGTTTTTGTAATCACCTTTACATAGTGCTTTTTTCTTAAAGTAACCGTATGTACCTGATACTGAGTTACGACCGTAAATTTGGATACTACCAAGACCATCAACGCCTGCTTGATCCCATTTAGTGATATCTTCTGAATGGCCACATTTACGTGTTGCAGAGAAAATAGCATCTACTTGAGGAATTGATAAACCTTCGATTGGGTTATCTTTATGTACATAAACCGCTAATGCATCAATAGCAACACGGATAGGCGTTGCTTTGTAGCCGTATTTAGCTTCAAATGCGGCTGTTTCTTTATCTTTCATCTTACGGCTCATTGGACCGAAGTTTGATGTACCTTCAGTCAATGCTGGAGGCGCAGTTGAAGAACCCGCTGCTTGAATCTGAATACTTACATTTGGATATTCACGTTTGAACTCTTCAGCCCAAAGTGTCATCAAGTTAGCTAATGTGTCAGAACCAACACTAGAAAGGTTACCTGAAATACCGCTTACTTTTGTGTAATCTGCTAATGCAGGATCAACATCAGCATATGTAGCTGCAGAAAATGCCATTGTGATGGCTGTACCCAAGATGGCTAGTTTTTTCGTGAACATCATATTGTCCAACTCCAAAATAATTAAAAATATAAGAAAATAAATTAAGTAATAAATATTACGGAGAGGAGTATCCACAATTTATGTGACAGTGATGTGAAAGCTATATGACAGTTATGTGACAGCTAATAAAACTACGCGCTACTACATAATAATCGTCAATATTCCTACACATTAAGACATAAACTAATGCTCTATTTTTATTCTGGATTTTGCGTTAAGCAATACTCGGATAAATGCTCGAAAGAGCTGGCGATGGTTGATATGAACTCAACAGACTTATCACCTACGGGAATTTCATTACCGATAACCACATCGCAATTAAAGGGTACGAATAAGGCTTCACCACGAGGAAGCGCTCGACCTAGGCCTCGCATCATTACTGGAACAACACGGGCTTTGGGTTTTTCTTTAGCAATATAAAACACGCCTTTTTTCAATTTACTCATTTTCTCAGGCTGGCCGCGACTACCTTCTGGAAATAAAATGATGATTTCACCATTATCTAAGGCCTCGTAACAGCCTTTAAATAATTGATCACGGTTTGATTTACCGCTTCTATCCATGGGGATAATGCCAATACACTTGAGTGAGAACCATGCTAATAGTCCCCCTTTAGAGACAAAGTAGTCAGCAGCAGCAACAGGCCGAACCTTATGAATCATAGATAATGGATATAAACTCATCAGCACCATAGTATCTAAATGACTATTATGATTAGCGACAATAATCGCCGGGCCATTCATCGGTAGATTCTGCTTGCCTCGTATATTCAAACCAAGAATCACTAAAACAATAGGTTTAATAAACAAAGCAAAGAAGAGTATTTTTAACAGCCTATCCATTATTAATAACTCGTGTAATACAGGTAGTGAAAAAACAGTGGCGAGGTATAGGTCAAACTATCTAAGCGATCAAGAATGCCACCATGGCCTGGAATCAAATTACCGGTATCTTTAATTTCTAAATCACGTTTCACCGACGACATCACTACATCACCAATAAAACCACTTGCCCCGATCAATGCTCCGGCAAATAAACCTTGKGTYRYRGTTAASGGSGTTAAWWAGGGWGCCACKAYACCRGCACATAATGTAATSGTYACTARGCCRCCGATAAAGCCTTCCCATGTTTTATTKGGGCTGACTTTAGGAATTATTTTATGYTTKCCTARTGCTTTRCCCCACACATACTGRCAAACATCATTAAACTGGGTCATAAATAATAAAAACAGCACCGGGCCGATATAACCTGCCARYGTATTYTTYTCRGGCAACACCAATAAAAAGGCAATATGGCTAATACTAAACACCGACAACATAATCGACCAATGCAATACRCCAGCCGARTGAATAAAGCCTTTTGTTTCACCAATCAAYACCATRCGTAACGGTAATAATAAAAAGACATACACGGGAATAAAGATAATAAACATSCCRTACCARCCYRYTGATACCCAATAATATTGCAGTGGAATCGATAGATAAGCCCAGAATATYACCCGTCTRTCSGCTTGCCGGGTCGGCACAATAGATAARAACTCTTTTAAYGCCAGAAAGCTCAAAAAGCCAAAAAAKATAATAGCGATCTGCTTACTACTGACCAAYACYACAAATAAAATAGCRATCATGATCCACCATGAYTGRATCCGTTGRCGYAGCTCGGTATAGTCTTTMTCWGGGTTTYKCATTTTTAACACTAARCGRATCAGYGTTGATAACACYAAAATACTCARCACAACCGCCATGGCATTAAAKGAATGCAGTGGAATATCAAACATAGTCATYTTCCCGTAGCKSTTATTGGTTTTCTAAAAATAAATACGCTTGTTTRGTGCGTCTATAAATAGTCACACCACARCCAATCACMATCACCACCAGCACGATCAACATACTCATTCCCGGAGACCAAAAATTGGTTTCTACGGCAGTTAATAAGCTAGCAACGGTCATTAATGCCATGCGATGTTGCTTGGCCATTGGCCCTTGAAAATCAGCCGGAGCACCGATGCTCACTGCTAATGTACGAATATAAGCAGTCATCACTGCCAATAAACCTGCACACCAACCTAAAGTCGGTGCCCACGCCACCACGCTAATTGAGTRAGCAGCAGCAATCAAAATTAACGGGTCGGCAACGCGATCAGGAATATCATTAAATAACTCACCGGCTGGGGTGCTTTTGCCACCTTCTACTGCCACCATGCCATCAAATAAATTACACAATAGTCGACATTGAATAAACAGCGCAGCTAAAATTGGTAATAACCAGCTTGCCGTATCAGGAGCGTAATCAACCGAACCATAGTCTGAAATGTTACTGACTAAAGGTAATAACACTAAGCTTAACGCGGCTAATGCAGCAAAAGCGACGCTGGCTATCGATATTTGATTGGGAGTAACGTCTTTGTTACTCAACCACACCGCTATTTTATTCATCACCGCCATTTGGCGTACTTTTAAAGGACGGCGTCCTTCGACATCATTACTTGCAGAATCTGAACTCATTCGCTTATCTCTTTAATAATTGTTGTTGTAATTTATACGCTGTGAACATGCAAAATATAAAAGCCACAGTCAGTGCGGGTGCTACGGTTTTGAAAATATCAGGGGTGGCCATCAATGAATGAACTGCCACCAAAGTTGACCCAGTAAAACTCACTACAATGCCTGCCGGTAATAGTAACTGTAAATAGTCATTTTTAATACGCTGAATACGTTGAAATAGCCATGTAACCGCATACACCATACATAATGTAATAATAAAACTAGCGGTACCCTGGGTTAAGCCAGCTCGTATTCCTATAGTATGACCTAGCGGCTGATTAACAAAATAAGACCATCCTCCCCAGATCACAAATGCCATCATTGCCGATGATAGTTTGTAGAACCATTTAGTCTGTATTGAAGCGGTAGTCATAACTCATATTCTCACATTTCAATCGTCATAATCTCTTGCGTTAGATTAAATGATTCAAGATAAGCAGCAATAGTCGTATAGGTAGCTGTTTTTATTTGTCCTACATGATCATCWTTACGCACACCAGCTACAAACAACTCACCAAACAGTGTTTTAAACGGTGACACATGAATATCCTGAGCTTGAAAATACTCTTTTGCCAATAGTTTCAGCTCTTGTTTATCTACTGTTTTATAAATGGCGGCGTTAATCACATCTAATATATATTCAGTACAGTTTTGATATTGTCTATTATAAGGATTCGCCATC
>NVVP01000008.1 GCA_002402245.1 Gammaproteobacteria bacterium
TGCTGAACTTGGAAAGGCCCTTGTTGCATAAGCACTTGGCCATGACCTGCACAGGTCGAACATGCAACAGGTGTTGAACCTTTTTTAGCACCACTACCATCACACGGTTTACAGTCAACATTAACCGGAATACGGATTTCTGTAGTCGTACCGGCAACGGCTTCTTCAAGTGTTAAATCTAAGTGATAACGTAAGTCTGCACCACGGTGGTTTTGTCTGCCACCACCAGATGCACCAAATATATCATTGAATACATCGCCAAAAATATCACTAAAGCCACCTGCTCCACCACCACGATGACCTCCACCGGCAGATTGATCTACACCTGCGTGGCCAAATTGATCATAAGCAGCACGTTTTTGAGCATTTGATAATATTTCGTAGGCTTCTTTAGCTTCTTTGAAATGTGCTTCCGCATCGGCATTATCAGGATTACGATCGGGATGGAATTTCATCGCCATGCGACGATATGCTTTTTTTAATTCAGCGGCAGTTGCTGTACGAGAGACATCGAGTGTTTCGTAATAATCTTGTTTAGCCATCGGTGTTTACCTGAACTTAATTTAATACCTTTAAATACAACAAAACAGGCGTAGGAAACTCCTACGCCTGTTCATCGAACAAATAACCTAAATTAAGGCTTATTTTTTGTCGTCATCTACTTCTTCAAACTCAGCATCTACTACATCATCAGCAGCTTCTTTAGCCGCTTCTTCTGGAGCTTCACCGGCTTCTGCATTCTCAGCATAAGCTTGTTCAGCTAATTTACCAGATACTTCTGTTAATGCTGCTGTTTTTGCTTCGATATCTGCTTTATCTTCACCTTTTACTGCTTCTTCTAAGGCTTCAACTGCAGCTTCAATTTTCACTTTTTCATCAGCATCTAATTTATCACCTAAATCAGTGATAGATTTTTTAGTTGAGTGAATTAATGCATCAGCAGTGTTACGTACTGTGACTAGTTCGTGGAATTTACGATCTTCATCAGCATGTGCTTCTGCATCTTGAACCATTTTTTCAACTTCTTCATCAGATAAGCCACTTGATGCTTTAATGATGATAGATTGTTCTTTATTAGTCACTTTATCTTTAGCTGATACATTTAAGATACCGTTAGCATCAATATCAAAAGTAACTTCGATTTGTGGTTGGCCACGTGGTGCAGGTGGAATATCTGATAAGTCAAAACGACCTAATGATTTATTACCCGATGCCACTTCACGTTCACCTTGAAGCACATGAATAGTAACCGCGGGTTGATTATCATCTGCTGTTGAGAACGTTTGGTTTGCTTTGGTTGGAATAGTGGTGTTTTTCTCTACCAACTTAGTCATGATACCGCCGGCTGTTTCAATACCTAAGCTCAACGGAGTGACGTCTAATAATAATACGTCTTTCACTTCACCTGAAAGTACAGCTGCTTGAATCGCGGCACCAGAAGCAACGGCTTCATCAGGGTTGACATCTTTACGAGGCTCTTTACCGAATAATTTTTTAACGGCTTCTTGAACCATCGGCATACGTGTTTGGCCACCGACTAAGATAACGTCATCAATTTCAGAAAGCTCTAAACCTGAATCTTTAATGGCTTGTTTACATGGCGCCAAACTGCGTTCAACTAAATCTTCAACTAATGATTCTAATTTTGCACGGGTTAAACGCACTTCTAAATGCTTAGGACCAGAGGCATCAGCTGTAACATAAGGTAGGTTGATGTCTGTTTGTGCACTTGAAGATAATTCGATTTTTGCTTTTTCAGCCGCATCTTTAAGACGTTGCAAAGCTAAAGGATCTTTTGATAAATCGATACCTTGGTCTTTTTTGAATTCAGCAACCAAAAACTCAATAATACGTTGGTCGAAATCTTCACCACCTAAGAATGTATCACCATTAGTGGCTAATACTTCAAATTGGTGTTCGCCTTCGATGTCAGCAATTTCAATAACAGAAACGTCAAAAGTACCACCACCTAAGTCATAAACGATGATAGTTGAGTCGCCACGTTTTTTATCCATACCGTAAGCTAAAGCAGCGGCAGTAGGCTCATTGATAATACGTTTGATTTCTAGGCCAGCAATTTTACCGGCATCTTTTGTTGCTTGACGTTGTGAGTCATTGAAATAAGCAGGAACAGTAACAACCGCTTCAGTTACTTCTTCGCCCAAAAACTCTTCTGCTGTTTTTTTCATTTTCATTAAAACGCGAGCAGAAATTTCAGGTGGAGCCATTTTTTTACCGTTAGCTTCAACCCAAGCATCACCATTATCTGCTTCAGCGATTGTGTATGGCACCATGTCGATGTCGCGTTGAACAACATCATCTTTAAATTTACGACCGATTAAACGTTTGATAGCAAATAATGTGTTGGTTGGGTTAGTTACTGCTTGACGTTTAGCAGATTGACCAACTAATACTTCATCATCTTTTGTAAATGCAACGATTGAAGGGGTTGTACGATCACCTTCACTGTTTTCAATTACACGGCTTTTACCATCTTCTAATACAGCAACACAGGAATTCGTTGTTCCTAAGTCAATACCAATAATTTTACCCATTGTTCATATTCTCCATTTATTCTTTAAATTCTTACCGGTCACACCGGCCGTTGTGTAGTTAGGTGGGGGATAGAAAATTAATTTCAAGCCCTTGTACTACATAAAGTTATTTTTATTGTGAAACAAGAACCATTGCAGGGCGTAATAGGCGGCCATTAAACTGGAAACCTTTTTGTGCAACGGAAATAATTTTATTGGCATCAACACCTTCAACKGGYTGCATTGCCATGGCTTGGTGAAGCTCAGGGTCAAAGTCAACGCCTTCTTCAGGGTTAACWGGCTCTAARCCAAACTTGTTGATAGAGGATAAAAACATTTTCATCGTCATATCTAAGCCTTCACGKACAGCGTCTAATGAAGCCTCTTYACCATTGGCAGCATTAAGACCAAATTCCATGCTGTCATAGATMGGYARTARTTCKGCGACAAATTTGTCTAAAGCATGTTTATGGGCATTTTCTAAATCACGAGCTTGGCGGCGACGTARGTTTTCCATRTCYGCTTTGGCGCGTAATAAATCATTCCAGTGTTGGTCTGCTTTATTACGWGCATCTTCTAATAAGGCGRTAGGATCTTCRTTGATTTCTACTTCAACACTTTGCTCTTCGTTGCTATCWGTACTTTCAGCTTCRGTRTTGTCGATTTCTTCATTACTCATGATTCGGCCTGTTCCAAGTTTAATTAKCGTAAAACCRATAAATGGGGGGCGAGATCAAATATTTCAAGGAGGAGAAYGAAGATTTTTAAATTTATTRTTACTTTMTTTGTRGGWWGCTAATTTGTTTCGATGGMRTTTGTTTTTAACCAGACGCAATTACCACCRCTTTTYTYATCAAGMAGTTGTAAGKTATTCTCGTGTTCAGYAAGYTCTTSMTCASTTGCTTTAATGATGCGTARAGGTCCACGGTCTTTTTTCTTTACTGTCTCCCCTTCACTATTCTTCTTAGTAGCGCTTGTTTCTTCTGCGGCCAGTAATAAGCTAACTTGTCCGCCGGTCATGGCCAGATAAACGTCGGCTAAGATCTCGGAATCAAGTAAGGCGCCATGTAGTTCACGATTGGAGTTATCAATACCATAACGACGGCAAAGTGCATCAAGGTTATTTTTTTGCCCAGGATGTTTATCTCGTGCCAGTTTTAAGGTATCTAAAACAGTGCTGACATCATTAATTCGGCGTTTCTCTGTTTTTATTTTGGCTAATTCATGATTAAGGAAGCCAACATCAAATGATGCATTGTGGATAACTAATTCAGCACCTTCAATAAATGCCAAGAAATCAGCCGCTATTTCAGCAAACTTAGGTTTATCTAATAATGATTCATTAGTAATACCATGCACTTCTAAGGCGCCAGCATCACTTTCACGCTCAGGATTAATATATTGATGGAATGTTTCACCGGTAATACGGCGATTAATTACTTCTACACACCCAATTTCAATAATGCGGTGATCATCAGAGGGACTTAGACCCGTAGTTTCGGTATCAAGGACAATTTGACGCTTATAAGATTCAGCCATGACTGTTCCCCTAGTTTACTATTGCTTCACGCGCTGCCACGGCTAAGCCATCGGCACGTTCATTTTCAACATGGCCTTGGTGGCCTCGAACCCATACCCATTCTAATGTGTGCGTACGGGCTGCTTTTTCCATCCGTTGCCACAGGTCTACATTTTTAACGGGTTTATTGGCTGCTGTTTTCCAGTTACGTTTTTTCCAACCCGGCAACCATTCCATCATGCCTTTCATCACATATTGTGAATCGGTGGTAACGGTAACCTGGCAAGCTTGAGTTAATGATTCTAAGCCCATAATAACCGCCATCATTTCCATACGGTTATTAGTGGTGTCTTTTTCGCCGCCTGACAATTCCTTTTCGACGCCTTTTGATCGTAATAATGTGCCCCAGCCACCAGGACCTGGATTACCGCTACAGGCGCCATCGGTAAATATCTCAACTTCGTTCATATTCGGTCTCTCTTTTGTAACTTGGATGCAGGCTTGGTAATTAGGCGGCCAGCGGGTAATAAASTGCTTGGCTGCCAGCGTTGTGCTATCGGGGTTAAAGGTATAGTGCGTTTAGAGGCGACTAAAATAGTCACTCCTGAAAACAAAGGCCATAAACGTCTTCCCCAACGATTTAAAACAGCGCAGCTATTAAACCATTTTTCATTATTAATAGGGGGCTGGTAAAGACATTTTTTAGTTTCGATAATGTCAAAGTTGAGTAATTTCAACCAATCTTTAATTCGAGTATGAGAGAAAAAATGTCCCTGCCAAGGCGCTTGATCTTGCCATGAAAGCAGACAACGCAAACCCCATAAACTCCAGGGATTAAAGCTCGATAAGATTAATGTACCATCTGCGACTAACACTCGCTCTACATCACGTAATACTTGATGTGGGTCAGCTGAAAACTCTAAGACATGGCCTAACAATACAGTGTCTATGCTGTGAGATTTAAACGGTAACGTTTCATTGCAGCCTAAAACATCCGCTGAAGGAGCCATGACAGTTTGCTGATGTGGATGATGTACATGAGGCAGCAAGAGTGGCTCCAAGCCTAATTGTAATTGATGATAACCATGGAAGTGGCGGCCAAGAGATTGGATTATGCCTCGTTCTAGGGTAAATACAGACTGACCTAATGGTGATTGCCACCACTGAGACATCATTAATTCTTTATCTGTTTTATAATCAAACATTATCATTTCCTACGCCGACAATATGATGTTAACAATACATGCGATCACTGCTTTTGATGATAATTATATCTGGTTTATTCAGGCTGAAAATTCTACGGGTGTTTTAATTGTTGATCCGGGTGATGCGGCCCCAGCCATTGAGGCGATAAAAAAACTTAAATTAGACCCTGTGGCTATTTTAATTACTCATGGTTGTCATGACCATGTTGATGGTATTGCCGAACTGTTATCTCATTATGAATTGCCTGTTTATGGGCCGAGTAATGAATTTATTCCGCATTTAAGTCATGCTTTAACGCAAGGAGATACTTTCACTATAAGTGATGAGTTTCCGGAGATTAACGTGCTCGATATTCCTGGGCATACTCGGGGGCACATTGGTTTTGTGATAGAGGATAAACTATTTTGTGGTGATACTTTATTTGCTGCCGGTTGCGGGCGAACACATGGCGGCCAGCCGGAGGTGTTATTTACATCACTAGAGAAAATAGCTAACTTACCAGAGCAAACACAAATTTATTGCGCACATGAATATACGGCGGCTAATTTACGTTTTGCAGAGACGGTAGAGCCTAATAATAGTCATATTCAACAACGAATAATCGATACAAAATCACTACGGCAGCAAGCGAAGCCAACCATTCCTTTTAGCTTAGCCTTGGAGCTAAAAACTAATCCGTTTTTACGTTGTGGAGAAGTGGAGGTAGTTAAAGCAGCTGAGCAGCAGCTTGGAGAGAGAGTGAATTCGAAAGCAGCGACCTTCCGCACGCTGAGAGCGTGGAAAGATCGCTTTTAGACTTACTTATCGCTGTGAACATCCATTTGAGGATAAGGAATAGAAATACCTTCTTTATCAAATGTAAGTTTAATTTGTTCGATTATCTCAGAGCGTACACCCCAGTAATCAGCACTGTTGACCCAAGGGCGAACATTAAAGTTAACACTGCTATCAGCTAATTCTGCTACTGCAACGGCTGGTGCTGGCTCAGCAAGTATTAATTCATGAGCTTCTAAAATATCGACCATGATTTTTTTAGCTTTTAACATATCATCGTCATAACCAATACCAAATACCATATCAATACGACGGGTATCACGAGCTGAATAGTTAGTGATTGCACCGGCATAGATTTGACCGTTAGGAATGATAATTTCACGGTTATCACCTGTTTTCATAATGGTGCTGAAAACACTGATTTTTTCAACTACGCCCACGACACCACCGGCTTCAATAAAATCACCGATTTTGAATGGACGGAAGATAATCATCATCACGCCAGCGGCAAAGTTTTGTAGTGAATCTTTAAGTGCAAGACCGACTGCTAAACCAGCAGCACCAAGAAGAGCTATAAATGAGGTTGTATTTACGCCTAAGTGATCAAGTGCTGCAATGATTACGAATAACATTAAAACGGCATTGGCAATTGAGCTAGAGAAATTGATCAAAATAGGATCGAAATCGGCGCGAACCATTAATTTACGAATGAGTTTGATAAGCCATTTAACGACGAATCGGCCAATAACGACAATGGCAATAGCGAATGCTATATTTAATAACCAGTGTGCGATTAAACTTGTTTCTGCTTCCATGTTTTATATCCTGTTTTCGAGAGTATTGATAATATCGCCAATTAATTTGGGTCCTTGATAGATAAAGCCACTATAAATTTGCACCAGGTTCGCACCTGCATCTAATTTCTTCGCGGCATCATCTCCAGACATGATCCCCCCTGCCGCAATAATCGGCAAGCCTTTCGTTAGAGATTGACGAAATTGTTTAACGATTTCAGTTGATTTCTCAAACACAGGTCGACCGCTCAAACCACCCGCTTCGTCAGAAAAAGCTAAGCCTTCTGTTCCAGCACGAGACATGGTGGTATTGGTGGCAATGACGGCATCAATTTCAAAGTTATTAAAGGCCTGCGATAACTCTTCGACTTCTGCTGTATCCAAATCAGGGGCAACTTTGACCGCCATCGGCACATAGCGACCATATTGCTGTTGCAATAGGACCTGTTCTTCTTTTAGTGCTGATAATAATTGATTAAGCGATTCGCCAAATTGTAGACTTCTTAAACCTGGTGTATTGGGTGATGAGATATTAATGGTCACATAATCAGCATGAGCATAGACCTTACGTAGACCTATCAAGTAATCATCAACTGCATTTTCAACGGCGGTATCAATATTTTTGCCGATGTTAATACCAATAATGGCTTTGCTTTGAGCAATTTTTACTTGCTCAACTAAATGATCAACACCGAAGTTGTTAAAGCCCATTCTGTTAATGATGGCTTCTGCTTCAGGCAGTCTAAATAAGCGTGGTTTTGGGTTACCTTCTTGAGGCCGAGGTGTAACAGTACCAATTTCAATGAAACCAAAGCCAAGTGCGGCGAGCGCTTCAATATAATCACCATTTTTATCTAAACCCGCGGCTAAGCCCACGGCATTAGGAAAGCTTAAACCCATGATTTTGACTGGACTTGCAGCTGCAGGCGGGTAAAGCAATGAAGACAAGCCGGTCATTTCAAGCGCATTTAAGCCTTTAAGGCCCACATGATGTGCTTTTTCTGCATCAAGTTTGAACATTAATGCACGCATTAGCTTATAAATCATGATTTTGTTACCAGTTTAAGGTGATATCCGCTGAATTTACGGATATTGAGTACACCAGTATCTAAGAGTAGATATTGGCCTTTAATACCTTGTAAAACACCCGATATATCAGGGGTCTTATCAAAGTTATGTGACTTTACTTTTTCAGGGTAGTGTTCAACTGGGTAGTTGATTTCGGCCATGGTTTGATCCGTTAGAGGTGTAATAGCACCTTCACCAAAGCGTTGCTGCAAAGCAACAATTTCATCATGGCATGCCAGCATCAATTCATCGCGCTTTTGTTTGAGATCAACGGGCTCGGCAGATCCTTTAAGCATTTTCCGCCAATCAGTACGATCAGACACATGAGATTTGAATACGACTTCCACTAAACCTGATTGGTAGCGTGTTTTAACTTTGAAAATAGGAATGGCTTGGGTGGCACCTTGATCAATCCAGCGGGTAGGAATTTGATTAACCCGTGTAATACCGACTTTAATACCAGAGCTATTAGCAAGATAGACAATATGATCTTGCATGCAAAATGACTCACCCCATGCAGGATCACGGCAAGTTCCAGCATCGTAATGGCAGGTTTCAGGCTTCATAATGCATAGATCACATTGAGCTAAAGACTGTGAGCAAGGGAAACAGTAACCACCGCTGTAACTTTTTTTAATGAGCCTGTCACAGGCTTGGCAATGAATCTCTCCGGCGAACTGTAACTGTATTTCCTGTCCGACTAGCGGATTCATATCGACTAAATTATCACCTAAAACCATTTGGTATGTGGCTTCAGAACTAGTGTGAGAGAGCGACACCCTCATTTTGGAAACTTGTCCCTGACATTCACCCACGAATAACACCCACCTATTTATCATTTTCAAAGAGATCGACATAGTTTAGCGTATTCGTCGTTTGCTGTTACAAACAGACAATATTAATGATCTAATTTATAATACCGTCCTATGTTAAAAATAAATAATTACCGCACCCTCTTTATCGCCTTACTTTTACTTGATATCACGGCTTGTACTACGCCTTTCACTAAAGTGAATGACGCGAGTATTGCAACTGAATCTGAGCCAACAAAGCAAGCAAGCTCTGTTTGGCAAGATGCCTATGGTGAGGCGCAACAACATGACATTAATACTCTTTCTGCGCAGCTTGAAAGTGAGCCGGAAGCCTTAGAACAAGCGGAGGCTATTGATTCCACTGATTTATGGCAACGGATACGAAAAGGTTACGGTATTCCCTACCCTCAGCTACATGCTGAAACTAAAAAACAACTAAAATGGTTTGCCGACCATCCTGAGTATATTAATCGCGTTGTTGAGCGGGCCAAGCCTTATTTACACTATATTGTCGAAGAATTAGAACAGCGTAATATGCCGTTAGAAATAGCGCTGCTTCCTGTGGTAGAAAGTGCTTTTCAACCTTATGCCTATTCAACAGGTCGTGCAGCAGGCTTATGGCAGTTTATTCCGGGTACAGGTTTGGCTTATGGCCTTGAACAAAACTGGTGGTATGACGGTCGTCGTGATGTTATTGAGTCGACCGAAGCCGCCATTACTTATTTAGATAAATTACATAATGACTTTGGTGATTGGCCACTAGCGCTTGCTGCTTATAATTGTGGTGGAGGTACGGTTAGAAAAGCCATTAGAAAAAATATTGAAGCGGGTAAAGATATTGATTTCTGGTCATTATCATTGCCGAGAGAAACAACGGCTTATGTACCTAAACTATTGGCGATTGCCCATTTAATTAAACACCCTGAGCAATATCAACTGACACTCAACCCTGTCGACAATACGCCTTTCTTTACTGTGGTGGATATTGGTAGCCAAATAGATCTTAGTTTAGCTGCACAGCTAGCGGAGATGAGCAAAGATGAGCTTTATCAACTTAACCCGGGCTTTAATCAATGGGCCACGCGGCCTAATGGTCCGCATCGATTAGTTATTCCGCTCGATAAACAAGCTGCTTTTCAGCAAGCGTTAGACGCCTTACCTGCAAGCGAACGCGTACAGTGGACACGACATAAAATTAAATCAGGTGAGTCATTAGGAGGCATTGCCCACCATTATAAAACCACAGTGACGGTGCTTAGAGAAGCAAATGGTATAAAAGGTAGCAATATTCGAGCTGGCCGACATTTGTTAATCCCTATTGACGCCACTGCGGTGGTTAAAAATCATTCTGCCAGTGTCGACCAGAATCTAATCGCTACACAAAGCGGCAATAAGAAAATACATACAGTGAAAGCTGGAGATACATGGTGGGATCTAGCCAATAGTTATAATGTGAATGTTAAACAACTGACTAGCTGGAATGGAAAAACCCCTCAAGATGGTTTGAGTATTGGCCAGAAATTAGAGATTTGGGCGCAAGCTAAGAGTAAGTCTCAAGATAAGAGCCTTAGGACTATAAACTACAAGATACGGAGTGGAGACTCACTTTGGAAAATTTCTCGTAAGTTTAAAGTGAGTGTTGCCGAGGTGCGAGAATGGAATGGTTTAAGTGACCGTACTTTATTAAAACCCGGGCAGAATATTACGTTATATGTTGATGTGACGCAGCAGCACGGAGCGATATAAACCATGTTGCACATCGCTTTATTTGAGCCTGAAATCCCACCTAATACTGGTAATATTATTAGATTATGTGCCAATGCTGGTGCCCAGCTACATTTGATTGAACCATTAGGTTTTGTATTGGATGATAAGCGTCTACGCCGTGCTGGACTAGACTATCATGAGTTTGCAGAGATGCAGGTTCATGCTGACTTTGCTGCGTTTAAACAGTGGAGTGGTGAGCGTCGCGTGTTTGCTTGTACTACCAAAGCAACACAAAACCATAATCAAGCACAGTATCAAGATGATGATGTTTTATTATTTGGACCTGAGTCGCGAGGTTTGCCTGCTGAGGTATTGGCTAGCATTGCTCAAGATCTGAAAATTAGAATTCCGATGCAAGCAGAGAGCCGTAGTTTAAACCTATCAAATGCTACCGCCATTATCTTATATGAAGCATGGCGGCAGCTTGATTATGCAGGTATGGACTAAAGCCTTGGCGGAATACTTTAGTCTAGTTCGATTTCTTCAAAAATTTGGTTAGTAAAACAATACGGGTACCATTAACACGGCCTTCAATTTGTTCAGGGTTATCTGTTAAAGATATATTTTTCACCATGGTGCCTCGCTTAGCGGTGAAATTAGCACCTTTAACATCAAGATCCTTAATTAATGTCACGCTATCACCTGCAAGTAGTGCCGCACCATTACTATCTTTATGAGCACTACTTTCTTCAGAGTCTGAAGATTCGGTAGACTGTGCCCACGCTAGATCTGTTTCTTCCAAATACATCATATCAACCAAATCTTGAGCCCAAGCTTCGCCTTGGCTAGCAAGTCGGCTTAGTAATCGCCACGCAATAACTTGAATGACTGTGTCAGGTTTCCACATTGCATCATTTAAGCAGCGCCAGTGATTCGCATCCATTGTTTCTGGCGCTTCTATTTGATCGGCACAAGTTTGGCATATTAATGCTGCATTTTCAGCGCGTGGATCGTTTACTGGCGGCACTTCATAGACCTGAAGATCACTACTTGAATTACATAGCTCGCAGGATGAATTACTACGTTGCATTAATGTTTGTTCAATACTCATTGGTTTAACCCTACATATACTAATGTTAAAGGCGTATTATCTCATTATTCTATGAGCATAATGGGCTTTTATCGGGTTCAAGTGATATTATTGTTCTAGGGAGATTAATTGTTAAAACCGGAGAGAATAATGAATAAAAATAAATTAATAATAGCGGCTCTTATCCATGTTGCACTTGGAATCTTTTTTATGGCGGCTATTTGGCCTGCATTGCAAGGTAGCAATGAAGCCTATTCTGGTGCAGTTTTAGTCGCACCGGCAAAGACTGAACCAAGAGTTGTGCCTGATGAAAATGTGGTTGTCGAAGCTGAAACAACAGTGGTTGAAGTTGAGGTTAAAGAAGCTGAAACGGTTATAGCTGCAGTTGAAGAGAACGTAACCGAAGAAGTTAAAGCGGTGACAGAGACTGTTGTTGCAACGACCACTGAAACGGTAGCAGTAGTAACAGAAGCTATGACAGAAACAGCCGTTGAAGCTGCACCTGAAAATAGTAAAGAGAATGAAAATGAATCAGCACTTTATAGTGTTGTTGATGGCAACTATTTAGATGCAAATAGTTATACTGGTTTCAAGTTATACCGTAACTGGTGTGCTCGTTGCCATGGTACTTATGCACAAGGCATGGTCGGACCTAACCTTGCAGAAAGCCTGCAAGTAATCTCTGAAAAAGAGTTTTTTGATACGGTTGGCAATGGTAAGTCAGGTTCAATTGGTAGCATGCCTGCATGGAAAAAGAATGTGAAAGTAATGGAAGGCAGAGATAAGCTTTATGCTTACTTAATGGCTCGCTCTGAAGGTGCTATTGGCGAAGTAAAACCTAAAAAACAGAAGTAGTAATCGCTAAGCTGATAGTGTTCACTTTAAAAGGCCTTCAGACTCGAAGGCCTTTTTAATAATAAGATAAAGAAATGACAGAAAAAACATATATAAAAGGTAAAGACAGTGATTTAGAAAGCAGCATTGCAACGATGCAAGCTAAGCTAGAGTCATTTGGTTTTGATATTGAGCAGGCCTCTTGGCTTAATCCGGTTAGTAATGTTTATTCTGTTCATATTCGAGATAAATCTTGCCCACTGATGTTCACCAACGGCAAAGGCAGCACAGAAAAATCGTGTTTAGCCAGTGCACTTGGTGAGTATTTTGAACGTTTAAGCTGCAACTATTTCTTTGCTGATTTTTATCTTGGTGAGAAACATAGCCAAAATGAGTTTGTTCATTATCCCAATGAGCGTTGGTTTAATTCTGAGCTAGAATCAATGCCTGAAGGCTTAATGGATGAAGGACTTTGGCGTTACTTTGACCCTGACAGTGAGTTAAGCCCGAGCAAGTTATTCGACATAAACTCGGGTACTGGCGAGCGTGGGATTTGTGCTGCACCCTACCAACGCTTAGGTGATGGTAAGACAATTTATATCCCTATTAATATCATTGCCAATATTTTTGTTAGCAACGGTATGTCTGCTGGTAATACTAAAAATGAGGCGCGAGTTCAAAGCCTATCTGAATTATTTGAGCGTTATGTTAAAAATAAGATTATTGCCGAAGGCATTAGTCTGCCCGAAGTGCCAGATGAAGTATTAAACCGTTACCCAAGTACAATGAAAGCGGTAAACGAGCTTAAAGCACACGGTTATTCTTTGAAAATCGCCGATGCTTCTTTAGGTGGCCGCTACCCTGTTATAAGTGTGACTCTGATTAATCCCAAAGATGGTTCGGTATTCGCCTCCTTTGGTGCCCACCCAAGCTTTGAGGTGGCATTAGAGCGTACGGTAACCGAGCTATTACAAGGCCGAAACCTGGATCAGCTTGATGTGTTTCATCCACCCATTTTTGATCTAGAAGAAGTGGCTTCACCACAAAACCTTGAAATGCATTTTATTGATTCAAGTGGTTATATTTCAAATGATTTCTTTAAGAAGACGCCTGATTATGAATTCAGTGATTGGGACCATGACGGCAACACCGAGGATGAATTCACTTATTTGAGTGATCTTGTTCATCAGCTTGATTTTGATATTTATATTGCAGATTATGAGCATTTAAATGTCTATGCTTGCCGTATCTTAGTGCCGGGAATGTCTGATATTTATCCTGTAGATGAGCTGGTATGGGAAAATAATAATGAAGGCGCCCTATTCCGCGAAGATTTTTTAAGTTTAACATCAGCTGATGAAGCTAAATGGTCATCTATTTTAGAACGCTTAGATGATGGCGCTTATAACGACCAAACGTTAGCGGCTTCATTTATCGGCCTAGCGCCTGATCCAGATACGTTGTGGACTACCGTTCGCTTAGGTGAGATTAAAGCGATGCTTTGCCTTGCCTTGCAGGATGAACAAGCCATTGATTGGATTGATTGGTGTTTATCGCTTGATCAAGCCAGTGAAGCTTCTCGTCGCCACTACCTGTGTTTAAAAGCACTGTTAGATATTAAGTGGGATGATGAACGCGAGTTTGCCGAGTATCAAGATGGACTAGCACTGATGTACGGTCAACAAACCGTATCTGATGGTATTGCGATTGTTGAAGGCAAGACTACATTCCATAACCTTCTTTGCCCTGGATTGAGTTTAAAAGGCTTTGAACGCCATACCCGCCTACTTGAAGGCTATGAAAAACTCCAGCAAGCAAAACTAACTAACTGGAAATAAAGGCGGGTAAATCAAGGTGTGGAAGCTGGCAAGTCACTGTAAGGAAAGTGGTTTGTAGCTTGGCTGTACTACCTAGGCTTGGGCCAATATAGTGCAGTTCTAATTGAAGTCTGAAAAAAGGTTAACACCTTTGTCATAATTACTGTATCCTTCTCGCTTCTTTGAGATTTAAGGTTGCTTGTCAATCTAACTCGAAGTGGTGTGGAGCGGTAGTTCAGCTGGTTAGAATGCTGGCCTGTCACGCCGGAGGTCGCGGGTTCGAGTCCCGTCCGCTCCGCCAATTTTTCTTTGTTACATCCCCATTATTCTCACACTGTTATTCCCTCCCAGGGATGCATTGTTACTTTGAGAATTCTGTCGGTTTCTCCAGTTCGTAAATACTCGCATCAACATCATCCAACTTAGCTGCCAAAACAGTTCTAGCATCTGATAAGCCTCGATTATAGTAATACGCCCCTAGTTCTTGCGAGAAAAAATCCAATAGAAACTCAGCATCAAACTGACCTATTTCTTGATTTAACTCAGCGTGAAAGTAGCTTTCTATTTTTGAAACTAATAGGTCTTTTTCTGCAGTAGAGAAGGTGATTTTATTCATTTATACATCCAGCTAATAAGAGATGAATCATACGGTTTCTTTTTGCGATGATTCATATTGAATAATAAGCATCGCTACGATGACAAGAATAATACCTGGCAAAGTGATAAGTTCGAACTCATTTTCAAGCACCACACTAATCATGATGACAAAAATCGGTGTTAAGAAATTATAAGCGGCGACTTTTGTGGCGCCTATTTTCATAATACACAGCTGTAATAAGAAAAAGCTTATTAAGGTGGTGAAGAAGGCTAAATATAAAATACCTGAATAAGTCTTTACCGATATAAGGTTCCATTCAACGCTGGAAAGACTGGCCCCTGAGGCAATTAACAGCCACACTGCACCAAGAATAATCACCCAAAAGCTCATGATCTCTGTCGGCTCGCCGCGATGGAATTTTTTAACTAAAGGTGTGTATAACGCCATTGAAAGGCAGCCGATAATAAAGATTAAATCCCCATAATTTAACTCAAGGCCAATAAAGGCGGCATAATCACCTTTAAAGACAATCCATAAAGCACCTAAGGTGCCCAGTAGAAGGCCGAAATAACGCATTCGGCTTGTCACCTCGCCGTTAATGAAAAAGGCGTACACAGCGGTTATTGCAGGTACTAGGGTATAAAGTGCGCCGGTATTTAACATGCTGGTATAACGCAAGCTTTCAAACATACACCAGAAAAATATCACTGATGACAGGCTTAAAATAGCGTAATACACTAGGCTTCTTTTAGGCGGTAGATAAAAGCCGTGTTTTATAAAGATATAAGGTGCGAATAACACCGCTGCAAATAAGAAACGAATAAACATCATTACAGCAGGAGGCAAGGCATTGGTAATCGCTGCGCCAACAGGAAATGAAGTGGCAATTAATGCGATGGTTAATAGCATTAAATAATGTGGGTTTAGAGTTGTTTTTTGCATGGACCTTTTTTCTTTAGACCAACCTTAGAGTTAAGTCGGTTTTTATTATAACTATTTTAAGATACTAATGCCTTGATATGGGCAACCACCGCGTTGGCATTACCCTCAATATTATAGCCGCCCTCTAAAACCGATACGATTTTTCCATCGGCATGGCGATCTGCAATCATTCTGACTATTTTAGTTAAGGTCGAAAACCCTTGGTCGCTGATATTGTGACAACCCAATAAATCATCTTTTCGGCTATCAAAACCGGCTGAAATTAAAATTAAATCAGGTTCAAAGGCATCTGCGGCGGGCAATAGTTTTTCTTTAAAAGCAGTAATAATATCTTCATCTTTGGCGCCGCAGCCTAAATGAACATTGATATTAAAGCCCTCTCCCTCTCCTTCGCCGGTATTTCCTGGCAAACCCGTACCTGGATAGGCGAACATATCGTGGGTAGAAAAATACAAAACAGTAGGATCTGAATAAAAGGCCCACTCAGTTCCGTTACCGTGATGATAATCCCAATCAATGATGAGTATTTTGTTTAGCTGGTAATGCTCTTGAGCATAGCGAGCGCCTATGGCGACATGGTTGAAGTAACAAAATCCTGCTTCTTGGCCGGTGTTTTTTGCATGATGGCCTGGCGGACGAGAGGCACAAAAAGCATTGTTTACCTCTCCCGTACAAACAGAATCTATTGCTGCCAGCACGCCAGCGGTTGCTAATAAGGCATTTTTATAGGTAGCAGGCTGATTAGATTTGATCTCATTGATATGATCAATAGAATGAACCTTGCTAAGCCAAGAGTCAGCATCGGCTTTGGGTTTAATCAAAGTAAGTTT
The DNA here is from genome assembly GCA_002402245.1 of Gammaproteobacteria bacterium. Lineage (GTDB taxonomy): Bacteria > Pseudomonadota > Gammaproteobacteria > Nitrosococcales > Methylophagaceae. Next base: position 16,526 of record NVVP01000008.1, read on the forward strand.
TTTATGAAAGTTTTCAGCTAATAAATGACTTTTTACTGCACGATAACGAGCGGGAGATTCTGGGTGTGTATCAGATATTTTATGCGCTAAGAACCTATCATCGATAACCAGTCCAGTTTTATGGCGGCCATCATTAGCTTGCACATTGCCAGCGATAGCAGCCGATGCGGATAATTTAAGAAACAGTCTTCTACTTAGCAGCGTCATGGCTATTCTCGAGTTGCCACACGGCGAATTCATTATCGCTGGGCTCAATGAAGTGAAAGCGTCGACCACCGGGGAATGAAAAAATAGGCTGTGATATTTTTGCACTCGCGGCTTCTACTTTAGCTTGAGTTTCTTCTAGGTTTTGACTTAACAGGACCAGTAAAGCAGCCCCATTCTTACTAGAGGAGCTTAAATCAGATTTATAAAAGCCGCCATCAAGTCCTTGGTCTGAAAAGGCAGTGTAATCAGGGCCAAAATCTTCAAACTCCCAGCCAAACGCCTGTTTAAAAAAACGTTTTGTGGCTGGAATATCTTTGGCTGGAAATTCAACATAATTTAACTTTTCATGGTGAGCCATTGATGTGTATTCCTTAAATATAGCCTAGCTATACAGTTTCATTTTTCTCAAAACGAGAGAAGTAATACACGCCTAAGAAGCCAATAGCTGCAAGCACCGAGAAAGACTCTGTTAAGTATTTTATCGAGAGAAGATCGGAGTCAATAAACAGTTGAAGCAACGTTAATATAAATAGTGGAGCCACTAAGCCCAAAAATCGGAATGCCTTACCACCGAGTTTAACGGAGCCAGAGCAATATGGACATACTTGGGCATTACGTGAGAACTGATACCACTTTGGCGGTCTTTTAGAGGGACGACTTCCTAATTGGTGAAGAGTGATTTGTTGTTCACACCATGGGCAGTTTTTTGGAAACACGGCTTTACCTTTACCTATTACGATTTAAATAAATGACTTCATGCTGAGGCTTCAACGAAATCCATCTTTTATAGCTAGTCTACCATTCTCTGTGTGCGAGTAACTCTCTTACATTCGCATGATCAAATCCATACATATTGGCTACCCTTCTAAATGCAATAGCAATTTCACCTTTAGCCACAGTTTCAATTCTGCTGCCATGTTGCTCAAACTCGAGTTGAAGATTATTGATTAAGCCTGTTGCAGTATAAGTAATGGAATATAGCTCATCTAGGGAATCAGGTTTATCAGTTTCAATGCTTGTGCAGGTATCTAGAATGATACTGTGAAGTTTATCGACAAGATGGGTGGGAAAGTAGCGATCAGAGTACATGCCATGCAGCAAGCCTCTTTTATTAGTGTTCAATTCCACTATTAACTATCCTTATTTATTACGTCCATCCTTTGGACGCTGGCAATAATAGCATACCCATAAAAAAAGTAGTGGAATTATAGTTTAGCTAAGCTGAGGCTTAGATTAAGGCGATTGTCAGGCCATTAAGTCTGAATTTATCAACCAAATCATACCGCCACCGATAGAGATAATAAATAAGAATATGACAGCAATAGCCAATAGCGATACACCTTTGCTGGTATTCAAAGCAGATTGACCCACATTATCTGGATTATAAAACACCTCTGCATCACTGCCAGCAGGAAAACGCTCTACCATTTTGGTAGCTTCTTGTTTATCAGGGATTATATTGGGAAATCCCGCCATCACCGTATTGCCGTGAAAGGTCTGACCTTTAATAATGTAGTGGTAATCAATGTTCATTTTATAATCAATGCTGTGATTGCCTATACCTTGCTGAGAATGAGGTATATGGATTGATTTAAAGCTTGAGCTTTCTATATGAGCCGAGATGGGAAGCCATTGGCTACTGCTTCTGAACTTTAACAATATCATCACCGAGATAGTGGCCACAATACAAACAAATAAACTCATCAGTACATTACTCATTACATACCCTATATCAACAAAAGTTAAGCATTTTCCCATGCTCTAGCGTGTTGTGGTTAATTATTTTTTTGGCGTTAGATAGTACTAAATTCAATGATATAACTCTAAAGGATTAATCCCTGATGAGTATTTTCATTGACTAATGAAAGCAGCATAATTTAATTCCCTTTGTTACTTTATACGGAAAATAATCATGTTAAACAAACTTATCAAAACAGCACTGTGCACTACATTATTAGCAAGTTCTATCTCTGTATTTGCAGGCGACTTAACCGTTAGCCAAAGCATCACCGTTAATGCCAGCCCTGAAACTACATGGAAAATGATTGGCGACTTTAATCACCTTGATGTATGGCACCCTGTGGTAGTGAAAAGTGAATTAACAAGTGGCGACAGTCAAACACTAGGTTCAATTCGTGTATTAACATTAGGTAACGGCGCACAAATTACGGAAAAATTAGTCGTTAATGACAATGCTAACAAAACATACTCTTATGCCATTACAGAATCACCACTTCCAGTGGATGATTATGTCGGCACCATCACCGTAACAGCCGCTGAAGCAGGTAAATCTATCGTGACATGGAGTTCAACATTTAACGCTAAAGATGCAACAGATGAAGAGTCGAAAGCAAGCACATTAGGTATTTATGATGCAGGCTTAAATAATCTAGGCAAACACTTCAACTAATAATATTGACGTTGATTTACTTTAAATTAAAAGCAGGTGGATGAGGATTTATTCACCTGCTTTTTATATAGTCGATACAAGCTTATCTTAAAGTTCATGATTAACAGGCAATAAAAAAGCCGTGATAGTTACCCATCACAGCTTGCTTATATTGTTGGTTTGTTCAGGCTAGGCTTGAGCTAATTTAGCCCTGCGACGTAAACCCATGAAGCCTAGTAATGCAGGAGCGAATAGAAAGGCTGCTGCTGGGATTGGCACTGCTGAAGGGCTGATGGTTAATGACATGCCACCTTTGTTATCTGAATAAGGCTTGTCTTTAATAAAAAATGTAACGGTTGTATCTGATAATAGTGTGAATGATGTGCTAAGTGCATTTAACAGTGCTAAGCTTGCGGTAGCATATCTACCACCATCACTAATTCTGAACGCCCCAGTCTCAGGAGTCTCAATTGAATAATTATTGATCCAGCCTTGTGAGCAATTCGCACCATTGCCATCACAACCTTTAATATATCCCCAAGCATTCCATGCGGTATATGTTCCGGCGAATGCTGACACGTTATAGGTGCCCGCTGTCAGACTTAATGTCGTAGCGTTATTAGAGTTTGTAGAGTCAAGATTAACCGTCGCTGCATTTGCAGTGATAGAAGCGATAAAAAATAGGCCTAATGTGATAAATATTTTTTTGCMAAGCATTCTCATTGTATATTCCTTTATTTAATTACGGTATACAATCCAGCCATCTTTAAACTATGTACTAAAGACCTGTGATTTTCCGTTGCTTGGCTCACACCAAGGTTGGCTTTTTTAAAAATTATTACTAAGCAATTTTAGTAACAACTACTTTGTTATCATATTGTGTGATGCATATCTCACATTTACGTAAGCATATGATATAGGTGTGACATGAGAATGTATATAGTACTTTGGTACTAGCAGGGGAAAGACTAGTCAGTTTTATTCTTGCCTGTACTTCTCAAATTGATCTAATTTATGAGCGTTAAAAGTACTCGAGTCTAGCCCTATTGGATTCTAGTGCTACTAAATCAAGTTGGCTGACCCCTTGATTTTCCTTGATTTTCCTCCTTGATTTTCCTGAATATCTCTTGTTTCTTTCMAAKMAASWGAAWATKWMYMWTGAKWMWNAAYTRRTWSTTGGWMWKCTCATTCCACTGGTTGCCTAACGCCCAATTAACAGGCAAAAAATTGTTGGCTAAAATAAGTGAACGGAGTGAACAAAAAGCCAACTGTTTTTTGTCCTTGTTTAATTTCTTGTTAGGGCTGCGTTAACTCTGAGTGCAATTTATATGTGCTGGCAACCCATCCTTTAACCAATAATACTCGATACAATTACGACTATTTAAAACAATTTCACGTTCACCTACATCTAGTGAATCAAGCGCTTCAAGAATTGAAACGATACCTGAGTTATCGCGATCTACGACATCATAAGGAATTGGTGATTTAAAAAGAATCATTCCGTAACCGCATAATGGTAAAAATAAAGCCACTGATGCTGCAACAAGTCGAATATTCATTTAGCACCCTAACAGTATGTTTTATAAGGCCAGTGGCCTCATAATAATTATTAAGTAGGCCGCCTTCTAATTCTGTTTCAATTTWCATGACGATCTTCTAGCTTATTGAAATAATAGAAAATATACTAGCACAGCTAATTAGACTTAGGAGGATTAGGGCCAAAAAAGGAGTAAGGTCGGAGACAAATAGGGCCAAGCGGCATAACTGCTGTTATCGTTAGCATGCCATTAAATTTTACTATTTATAGTTCACCCACAGCTTGCAAGTCTAGCCTATGTATTCGGTCTGTTTGTTGTGCAGTCGCTTTATCTTGAACGGTGTTATAGCCCCAATTAGCAAAGAACAGGCTGACAGCATTTAATCGTGAATCATTAATCACATTGAGCAGAGTGGGTAACCTATCTTCAACGAATAGAATGCTGTGGTTTGGCTTGGCTGTTTGCAGATCGCTGAGGATCTGTTGTTTGCTAAGTTTTCGGTCTAAGCCATAAATATGTTCGGCTGGGATATCAATTTGATTAGCACTGAGAATTTCACTGACAAAGCGCTCTTGTTTGGTGGTGATAATGGTGATGTTGTTATGATCAATCTGGCGGAGTTTTTCAGCAATGCCTTCAAACAGTGGGTTCATCTCGATCCATTGTTTTAGGTTATTTTTTATCCACTGATCACGGGTTTCACCAAAGCGTGATTTGAGGTCAGCGGTGTTTAGTTTGTCACGTTGAATAAGTTGGTCTAATTGCGTTGCAAATTGCTTAAGCAATGATTCTGCTGTGATGCCTTCAAACAATAATCGCATGATGAGAATGGCTTCATAGCCTGTTTCCATCACGGGTCTGACTTCACGGAAAAGTGAAATCATTTGTTGTGGTGTTTCTGTGGGCATGTCGGGCCATAGGCTGGCAGCGACTTTCCAGCCGGTTATACCTGTTTCAATGGCGCTATCGCAGATAACACCATCAAAATCTAGGGCGTAGAGTATGTTGTCTACTGCCATTATTTGAGTAGGCAGTGTTTGGCGTAGTCGGCTACTTGGTTCGCAGACCAGTCTCCGCTTGGCTGTTGTTTCATGTCGGCACACCATTGCTCACTGCCAATTTCAGGGCTACAGGCGCTGAGGCTTAATACTGATGCAAGAGCTAATAAGGCTAAAAATCTATTTTTAATGGTCATATTCACTTCCTATGAAAAAACGCTGTTACCTTTAAATAATGTATGGCGAACTTGGCTATTAAATAACCAGTTGGCAAAGGGACTATTTTTTCCGGCACTGATAAATTGAGCTGGCTGGCATTCATTGTGTGCATTCGGGTCGATGATGCAGATATCTGCTTGGGCGCCGACTTTAAGTTGGCCAGCTTCAATACCGAGAATAGCGGCCGGTTGGTTGGTTAGGCTGGCAATAGCTTGGCTAAGCGAGAGTTCGTCATCTTCAACTAATTTCATGGTGAGTGGCAATAAGGTTTCCAAACCTGAAATACCGGGTGTAGTATCGGCAAAGGGTCCTAGCTTGGCATCATTATCAAGCGGTTGATGATGTGAGCTGATGGCTGAGATTACACCGTCACGTAGACCTTGTTGTAATTGTTCGCGGTCACGAATGCTGCGAAGTGGTGGCATGACGTGGCTCAAGCTATCGTAATTACCAATGTCATGTTCGCTCAGGTGTAGGTGATGAGCACTGACATCGGCAGTGACATTTAGACCTTGTTGTTGTGCTTGTTTAATTAACTCTACCGACTTGCCACAAGATAAATTATGGAAGTGGGCATTCACACCTGTTTGTTCTATTAATAATAAATCACGTGAGATAGCAATGGTTTCTGCTGTTTCAGGAATGCCATCTAAACCTAAACGAGCACTTACGGCCCCTTCATGTGCACAGCCTTGATATAACCAAGGATCGGCCGCATTAATGAATATTTTTAAATTAAGGCTGGCAGCATATTCCATCGCTCGGCGTAAGATCAGGCTATTTTTAATCGGCGATAAGCCATTACTAAAGCCAATACAACCGGCGGCGGTTAAGGCAGCCATTTCGGTGAGCAAGTCACCTTGTAGTTTTTGAGTTAATGCGCCGACGGTATAGACCATTGCTCGGGCAGATTTTTTGGCTCGGTCTTCAATTAATTCGACTACGGCAGCAGTATCAATAACCGGATCAGTATCAGGTGGAATACACAGTGAGGTTATGCCGCCTGCTACCGCTGCGCGGGTTTCAGTTTCAATCGTAGCTGTGTGTTCTTGACCGGGTTCTCTTAAGCGTGCATTGAGGTCGACTAAGCCGGGGCAGACGATTAAGCCTGTAGCATCAATAGTATTATCTGCTACAAAGTCGACGGGCTGCTCGCCAATGGCAATGATGATGTCATCACGAATGAATACATCGACTTGTGCATCAAGCTGGTTGGCCGGGTTGATGACGCGGCCATTGATTATTTGAGTATTCATAGTTGACCCTCAAGTTCTGCTTGCGAACCTAGCGCCATAGACATGACGGCCATGCGAATAGCAATGCCATGTGTGACTTGTTCTAAGATAACGGATTGCGGCCCATCAGCCACGGATGAGGCAATTTCAACTCCGCGGTTAATAGGACCGGGATGCATCACAATGGCATCGGGTTTGGCTATTTTTAGCTTGTCATCTGTCAGGCCGTAACATTGGAAGTATTCACGCGCACTAGGCAATAAGGCACCTTGCATACGTTCTTGCTGTAAACGCAGGGTGATAATGACATCAACATTTTTTAAGCCGGCTTCCATATCATGGTAGACATGTACGCCAAGGGCATCACTATGGGCAGGTAATAAGGTTTGTGGGCCGATAATTCTAATTTCGCCCACACCTAGTATAGCCAAGGCTTGAATTTGTGACCGAGCAACACGTGAATGCAGGATATCGCCGACGATCGCGACACATAGGTCGGGAAAGTGTTGTTTATGGCGACGAATGGTGAACATATCCAGCATAGCTTGGGTTGGATGAGCATGGCAGCCATCACCGGCATTAATGACACTGACATGTGGGGCAACATGCTGAGCGATAAACTCAGCGGCACCACTTTGTGCATGGCGAACGACAAACATATCGCTGTGCATGGCTTCGAGGTTATGTAGTGTATCTAATAAACTCTCGCCTTTTGAGGTAGCTGAGGTGCTGATATTAAGGTTTATTACATCAGCAGATAAACGTTTAGCTGCCAATTCAAAGGTGGTGCGAGTGCGGGTGCTATTTTCGAAAAATAAGTTAACAATGGTTTTGCCACGAAGTAGTGGGACTTTTTTAACCTGTTGATGAGAAATGCTGGAGAACTGTTCAGCTCTATCCATTATTTCGGTTAAAAGTGGTCGTTTTAGGCCTTCAATGGTGAGAAAGTGCCGTAAATGACCATTTTCGGTAAGTTGATTATTGGTCATTCGATCCCCTTACTGGATATGATTTCAAGGTTTAAGCCTTCATTGTTGGTGAGCTTGATCTGCTGATCTGGCGATAGGGTAACAGATTCACCAATAATATCAGCATGAATAGGCAGTTCATGACCATTTCGTTCAATCAAGGCCACTAGGGTCACACTCGCGGGGCGACCATAATCAAAAATTTCATTTAAGGCAGCGCGAATGGTGCGGCCACTGTGAATGACATCATCTACAAGTAGTAAGTGACGCCCTTCTATCTCAAAAGGAAGATCGGATGGGGTGACTTGGGGATGCATGCCTATGCGAGTGAAGTCGTCACGATAATAGGCAATATTGAGCGTACCTAAACTTGCATCGAAAAAGTCAGCGCCTAATTGTTGTTCTAAGGCTTTGGCTATCCACACGCCACCGGTGTGAATACCGATTAACAATGGGTTTTTATCGCCTACTGCGTCGCGAATCTCGGTAGCCATTGTGCTGAGTAATGTATTGATATCGTTCGATGAGGCATGAATAGTCATTGTAGATTTAACCATGATTGAAGAATAAGTTGAGCCGAAATGCGATCAACATCATCGCGATGTTTAGCATCTAGTTTACTGTGAACGCCGAGGGTTTCAAGTGCTTCGAAGGTGGTTAAGCGTTCATCTTGCCATTCAACAGGGAGTTGAAAACGGCCGTTTAAACGATTGCCAAACTTACGAGCGGTTTTAGTCATTTTTTGTTCGCTACCATCCATGTTTAAAGGCAGGCCCACCACGAGAAGGTCGGGCTTCCATTCTTTCATGAGTTTTTCAATATCATCCCAATTAGGAATACCTTGGCGAGCTTTGATAACGGTCAGTGGGCTGGCAGTTAAGGTGAGTTCTTGGCCGACGGCAACACCAATATTTTTGAGGCCAAAGTCAAAGCCAAGGAAGGTGCGGGGCTGAGTCATGCATGACCTACAATATCGGGCATTAGGTTGATATCAAAGCCTAATAGTTCGGCGGCAGCATGCCAGCGTTCATCTGCGGGTGTGTTGAAGATGATATCGTCATCAGCTTCAACAATAAGCCAGCTATTATCGGCAATTTCTTGTTCAAGTTGACCTGAATCCCAGCCGGCATAACCTAGTGTGACCAACGATTTTTTAGGGCCTTGTTCTGAGCCTATTTTTTCTAAGATATCAGTCGATGTGGTCAGCGCTATATTATGCGAAAGCGTCAGTGAGGTTCGCCAGTTGTCATCGCTATGATTGTGTATGACTAAGCCCTGATCTTGATGCACTGGGCCACCAAATAATACCGGTATAGATTGAGGTTTTGATGAGGGATTGTCTATTTCAAGGTGATCAAGTAGTTCTTTCAGCATCACTTTGGTGGGTTTATTGACGATAATACCCATCGCACCTTGCTCATCATGTTCGCACACATAAACCACGGAACGATGAAAAATAGAGTTATCTAACGCAGGCATGGCGATGAGAAAATGATGTTGTAGTGAGCTTGGGCTATTGGTAACCATTAAAAGAAACTAAAGTTAACCTGAAACAATTGTTCAACTTCGGTGATATAGCGTTTGTGGATTAAAAATAGGATGACATGGTCTTCTGCTTCAATGACTGAGTCATGATGAGTAATGATAACGTCATCACCACGGACAATAGCGCCAATAGTCGTACCTGGAGGTAGCTTGATTTCATCAATACGACGTCCCACCACATTGGATGAGCTGTTATCACCATGAGCCACTATTTCAAGTGCTTCTGCTGCACCTCGACGCAATGAATGTACTGCAACAATGTCACCACGACGAATATGGGCTAATAAGGTACCAATGGTGGCTTGTTGTGGTGATAGCGCAATATCAATACTACTACTTTCAATAAGATCTACATAAGCTGTGCGATTGATAAGTGATAGTACCTTTCTCGCGCCTAAGCGTTTAGCTAGCATGGCTGATAAAATATTGGCTTCATCATCATTGGTGAGAGCACAAAAGAGATCAATATTATCGATATCCTCTTCTTTAAGCAGTTCTTCATTAGCTGCATCACCGAGTAACACGATAGTGCTTTCAAGTTCTTCTGAGAGATACTGAGCGCGGATAGGATTGGTTTCAATGATTTTGACTTGATAGTCTTTTTCTAGCACTTTAGCGAGTCGAGCACCAATTTGTCCTCCACCGGCTAGCATAATACGTTTATAGGGTTTATCAAGTCGGCGAAGTTCACCCATCACGGGCAATATATCTTGACTGGCAGCAATAAAGAATACTTCATCATCAGCTTCAATAATGGTTGAAGCATGGGGAATAATCGGATTGCCATTTCTGAATATGGCTGCAACTCGTGTGGGTGTTTTGGGAATGTGTTTACGTAGTTCTGATAGTGGATTACCCACTAAAGGGCCGCCATGAAAGGCTTTTACTGCCACAAGTTGAACTTTTCCTTCGGCAAAATCTAATACTTGCAGGGCATTGGGATGATGAACTAATTGTTCTATATAATCAGTCACGATTTGTTCCGGACTGATTAACATATCAATGGTGGTGGAGTCTTTAGTATTAAATACTTCAGGGCTATCAAGGTATTCATTGCTACGAATTCGAGCAATTTTCATCGGGGTGTTATAGAGGTTGTGGCAGATTTGGCAGGCGATAATATTAGTTTCGTCGCTGTTGGTGACCGCGAGAATAAGATCGGCATCTGCTGCCCCTGCTTTGGCTAATACATCTGGGTGCGAGGCGTGGCCATGAACGGTGCGGATATCGTAATGGTCTTGTAGTTTGAGCAGTAAATCATTATTGGAATCAACTAATGTTATGTCATCATCTTCGCGTGCCAGTGTTGATGCAACTGAGCTGCCGACTTGTCCTGCACCTAGAATAAGAATTTTCATTTTTCTTTTTCCTCTGTGTCATGTGCTGCTTTTTTGGTATCAATACCTAAGGTACGTAATTTTCGGTAGAGATGTGTTCGCTCCATGCCTGATAGTTTTGCTGCCTTACCTACATTACCTGCCGTTTCATCTAACTTTTTTAACAAATAGAGGCGTTCAAATTGTTCCCGAGCTTCTCGTAATGGAAGATCATAGTTGATATTACCATTTCCGATAACCGGGATGGCGGTGTCGGTTGAAAGCTGTAGTGCATTATCAACCTCACTACTATCAATATCATCAGTATCACCGAGCACTAATAAGCGCTGGATAATACTTCTGAGTTCTAGAATATTACCTGGCCAAGGATGGTTACGCAGACGGTTTTGCGCCGCCACGGTGAAGTGACGATAAGGTAAGTCTGCTTGAGACGTATGCTCATCAACAAAGTGTTCAACCAGTTCTGGGATATCCTCAATATGGTCTCTTAAAGCAGGCAGATTTAAGCTAATACTATTTATTTTATACAGTAAGCCTTCAGAGAATGAACCTTTAGAAATAGCCGTTTCAAGTGAATGCTGAGTGGCGAATATAAGTTGGCATTGAGATAGCTTTTGACTGTCGAGAAGGTGAGATAATAAGGCCTGGGCCGCTTCGGATAGCAATGCTACATCGTTAATATACAGGCTATTACCATTGGCTAAGGCGGTTAGTTTCTGGCTGTCTGTAGGGAAGCTTTCAACGCTTAACTCAATAAACTTACCGTTGGAATATTGACCAAGACTATGTAAATAGTGAGCAAAGCAATGCTTGCCTACGCCGCCTTCACCCAGTAATAAGATGGGCATTGAATGTTCTGCAACCCGTTGAGCCTGCTCACGTAACTGGACCATAGCCGCACTTTTTCCAACAGGGGGATAGGTGTGTAAACGGTGTAATGCGGCTTGTTTTTTCTGGCTTTCGAGGGTGATTTCTATTGCCCGTAATAGCTTGGCCATCGATAGAGGTTTTTCAATGAAATCACTTGCACCAAGACGGGTAGCTTCTATTGCGGTTTCAATAGTACCGTGACCTGACATCATTAAAATATAGCTTTGAGGACTGGCTTGTTTAAACTCTTTGAGTAAGCTGATGCCATCAACATCAGGCATCCAAATATCAAGAAGGGTTAAGCTGGGCTGTTGTGATGAAAAAGCAGCGCGTGCTTGTTCGCCATTAGCTGCGGTGGAGACTTTGTAGCCTTCATCTTCGAGAATGTCTTTAATTAGCTCACGAATATCAGGTTCATCATCAACAACCAAGATAAGTGGTTTTTCATCAGTCAAAGTATCTATTCCTCAAGTGGTAGGCGGATAATTATACACGCACCTTGTGTGCTGTTATTTTGTGCCCAGACATGGCCATGGTGTTCTTCAATAATCTTTTTAACAATGGCGAGTCCAAGCCCGGTGCCTTTTGTTTTATTAGTGGCGTAAGGTTCAAACAGCGTATTGAGCATATCATCGGGAATACCCGGGCCGAGATCATGCACGCTTATTTCTAGCCAGCGAAGGCCTTCTATATGGACCGCTTGGTGTTGTAATGTTATTTCAACGGCCATATTGGCTTCTTCGCAGGCTTCAATCGCATTTTTTAATAGATTATGTAGCACTTGACGGAAGCGGTTACTATCGATTTTAACGTAGATATCATCACTAGGTTTAGGTAGTAATATCTTATGATTCGGATTGCTTTGGTATAGGGTTATTATTTCACGAAGTAAGGGATAAATAGCGACAGATTGCAGTTGTAAACCCGCATTTCGAGCATAATCAGAAAAGTCATTCACCATATCTTTCATCGCTTCTACTTGTTTTACGATGGTGCTGGTTAGCTTAGTGAGCGTACCTGTTTGATCGGCGGGTAATAGCGGTTCATATTTGTACTGTAACCGTTCAGCGGAAAGCTGAATGGGAGTCAACGGGTTTTTTATTTCATGAGCAAGTCGTTTAGCCACTTCTCCCCATGCTGCATTACGTTGAGCTTGTAATAAGGTGGTGACATCATCAAATACGATAACCCAACCCGCATCTTCAGGTAGGCGCGTTCCCCGGCACATTAGAGTTTGTAAGCCTTTTTTACGGTTGATCTCTATTTGTTGCTGCCAATCATTTTGGAGTGAAACCTGCTCTCTAACGAGATCAGTAAAGGGGCTGAGGCGTGAGGATGTATTATTTAAGCTACTTAGAAAAGATTCTAAGTGTTCGGTGAGGTCGAGTTTTAATATTTTACTGCTAGCCGCGTTAGCAGATCGTAGGCGAAAGTGGTTATCTAAAGTAATAACACCGCTGGATAAACTACCTAATACGGCACTGAGATATTGTGTTTGTTGTTCTAGTTGTTGCAGGCTGTGTTGTGAAGCATGGCGCGCTTGGGTTAGGCGCTGAACCATTTGATTGAACGAACGAACTAAGAAGCTAATTTCATCGTGGCCCGCAGTAGACAGTTTAGTATCATAGTTACCTGAGGCCACGGCTTGTGTACCTGCCGCAAGCTCTTGCAGTGGATGAACAATACGGCGAGCAATCCAGATAGCAAACCAGATTGAGGCCAATAAGGTAAGTAGTACGATTAAGCTTAGAGTGAGAGTAAAAATAGAAATTAGTGGTTTACGTAAATAGTTAAGCTCTTTATAGTCGGTGTAGGCTTCTTGAACGGTTCGGCCTAGAGAACTAAGGTGCTCATTTACTGAGAAGATAACTTGTAGTAGCTGGGTTTCGTGGCCGACTTTTTTGTTAGGTAATAACACCACCGCACGTAATCTTAAGTTTTCTTCGCCAGGATCTAGGCCTATATAATCTTGTTTTTGTGCCAGTTGGCGAAGAATGCTTTCACTTGGGCGGTTAGGTAAAATAATATCGGGCGATTCTATGCTGGTGGTAATCAGCTGACCATCCATTGACCACAAGCTAAGATCAACTGCACCACTCAACTGCCTTAACTCTCGTACACTGTGGGCTAGATCTTCCTCAGGTACTTCACTGAGTACGCCGGCCATCATTCGAGTTTGTCTTAGCAGTGTTCGCATGCGAATACCATAAGATGTTCGGCTTAATTCGAGTGAGTCTTCAAGCGCTTGTTCAACTTGAACATCAAACCAACTATCAATGCCTCGATGTAAGAAGTGAATAGAAAAGCTATATACCACGGAGGTGGATACTAGAATAAGCAGTGCAAACATACTGACAAGGCGAATGGTTAGACGGGAGCCTGCTTCTTTGTTTTTAACATCACGATAGAGGTGGAATAAGTTACGTGCTAATAGCGCTATAAGTAAAATAAGACTAGCAAAGCCAAGGCCTAAAATAAGTAAAAACAGATCATTGAGCGAGGAACTATCTTGTGTGGCCAGCGTAAGCAAATAAGCCAAAAGTAGTAATAATAGGCCTAGAGAATAATAAGGCGTTGCTCCAGAGCTGATATATCGAAATAACTTTATTGCCATTGTGCTGCAACCCATGGACTTGTTAATTGCCATTTACTTGAGACAAGTACACCAGGCCTCATCGGTGTGGGTAATGAGTTGAGATCGATTCCACTGCGGAGTTGAAATATAAGTGTGTCAGGTTCGTCGATATATTCTGGAGGTAGGTTGAAGTTTATAATTCGACCTAAGGCATTCAATGTATCGTCAAGAGTAGAGAAGTTCTGCTGCAGGTGGGTATCAATATCGAGTAATAAGTATTGCTGAGTTAAGGCATGGTAACGCAGTTGATAACGAATCTCTGAAGACCAAAGAGTGGTATTCCAGTGCCAATATTTACCCAAAATAGGGGTGGAGTCGATAAGTTCAAATTGTTGGCTGAAGGTGATAGTGATGCCATTATCAATCGCCTCTTTTACTCGCGCTGTGAGTGGGTACTTAATTTTGGCATTGAGTACATAGCCATTTCCAATGGGGTTAACGGTGGCGTAATCAATATAAAAAGTCTCTGCACGAGCAGAGAAGCTCAATAAAATGAGCAGGCTACTGATGAGAAATAGAAGGGGTTTATTTGTGACCGAGACAGGCATAATAAAATCCATCTAAATTGTCATCTCCAGGTAATCGTTGATAACCAAAAGATTGGCGAGTTGCAGGCTCAGGCGTAATAAGTTGCTCTTGAGCATCGGGATGTTGTTGTAAGAAAAGGTCTATTTGTTGTTCATTTTCTTGCTTGAGTGCGGAGCAGGTGGTGTAAATTAATAAACCATCAGGCTTAAGCAGAGGCCATAGAGAATCAAGTAGTTGTTTTTGCTGCGTAGCAAGTGTAGCAATATCTTCTGGTCGTCTTAATAATTTTATATCGGGGTGGCGGCGGATTACACCTGATCCAGAGCATGGTGCATCAATTAAAATGCGGTCGAATAGTTTGCCATCCCACCAATGATCAGTATCGCCTGCATCAGAAGCTATAAGAGTAGCATTGAGCTTTAAACGATCGGTGTTTTGTTGGATTTGTACTAATCGTTTTTCAGAAATATCGAGGGCAATAACTTCATTACTCGGTTCAACCTCTAAAATATGACAGGTTTTACCKCCKGGRGCRGCGCAGGCATCAAGAATMCGTTGRYYRGSWKWWARMKYWARKRMTKYRGCAACMWGTTGRGCKGCRCCATCTTGTACYGAGRCATSRCCWTSYKYAAAWCCAGGYARYTGATARACRTCRCARGGKYTATCTAATAAKAWRCCTTSSGSKSWWYSKKYGATWKCAKTRGCWGMAATWTCTGCYTKWKKWAGTCGMKYWARRTAWTYAKMWYGRGWMKMMTRTTGCTGATTAACCCTTAACATCATCGGTGGCTGCTGGTTATTGGCCTCTAAAATGGCGGGCCATTGTGCTGGCCAGTCATGTTTAAAGCGCTCAATCAACCAATCAGGGTGGGCATAACGAGCCGAATCAGATTGCTGTAGTTTGGCTTCAATATCATCATGTTGACGTTGATAATTACGCAAGCTGGCATTAATTAGCCCTTTAGCCCATTGTTTACCTAATGTTTTGGTGGCATTAACTGTTTCTGATAATGCGGCATGAGAAGGAATGCGTAAGTCACGTAATTGATATAGGCCGCATAATAATAAGGCTGCAATATCACCATCTTTTGTTTTTAAAGGTTTGGCTAATAATTGTTGACTAATAGCATCTAGCTGAGGATGCCAACGTAAAACACCGTAGCAAAGTTGCTGACATAAACTGCGTTCATTCTCTGCTAATAAAGGTAATGCAGCGGTTAAAACGGCATTAAGAGAATGTTTTTTGTTGACGACTTCGGCAATAATTCGGGCTGCTGTTGCGCGGGCACTGTGTTTTTGTTTAGCCAAGATGTTCGCCTATGACGAGGGCATTTGCATTGAGGAAGTCACTTACCGCCATGGCTCGTTTTCCTGGAATTTGAATCTGTTGTAAGCGTAACACACCTGCGCCTGTTGCTACATCAATGCCATCACGACTGACAGCAATAATGTCGCCTGAATTAGCGTTATGGTTTTGTTCGATAGCGTGTGCAGACCAGATGCGAAATACTTTTTCTTGCCACAGTGTCTGTGCCACTGGCCATGGATTAAATCCATTAACTTGTCGAACTATCTCAGCGGCACTCAATTGCCAGTCAATAATGGCCTCTGCTTTTTGCATTTTTTTTGCATAAGTTGTCTGGCTATCATCTTGTACTTGAGCATTCTGCTGTAACTGGGCCAATTGAGGCAAGGAGCTCAATAAGGTAGCAGCTCCTAAAACGGCTAAGCGATCATGAAGTACCTGAGTGGTGTCATCGATATGAATGGGGCAGCTTTCTTGGGCGAGCACAGGTCCGGTATCCAACCCTGCTTCCATTTGCATAATACAAACACCCGTTTGCGTATCACCAGCGAGTATTGCACGTTGAATAGGGGCTGCACCACGCCAGCGAGGCAGTAATGAGGCGTGAATATTAATGCAACCGTGTGTGGGTGTATCTAATACGTCTTGGGGTAATAATAATCCATAAGCGACCACAATCATCAGGTCGGCATTATATTTAGCCAGACGTTCTTTACTGCTCTCTTCCTTAAAGTTCACAGGTTGTTCAACAGGAATAGCATGATCAAGAGCAAGTTGTTTGACGGGGCTTGCGGTGAGTTTTCTACCGCGACCTGATGGCCGGTCTGGTTGAGTATAAACGGCGCAGATTTCATGTTCTGTAGTGAGTAAGGCTTTAAGTGTTTCCGCGGCAAAGTCAGGCGTGCCTGCAAAGATTATGCGCATATTAATTAATTTTCTTTTTGTTGTTTTTCGAGACGTTTTTTTATGCGTTGGCGCTTTAGATTGCTGATGTAATCAACAAAGAGCTTGCCATCAAGATGATCTATTTCATGTTGAATGCAGGTTGCAAGCAGTTCTTCGGTATCGAGTTCAAAAGTTTCGCCATTACGATCAAGCGCCTTAACGCGAACAGTATCGGCACGTGTGACCAGCTCATAAGCTTCAGGGACGGATAAACAGCCTTCTTCATGCTCACGTTGGCCTTGTTCTTTTATTATTTCAGGATTGATGAATACCAACGGTTCTGATTTATCTTCTGAAATATCAATGACCACAAGGCGTTTTTGCACATTAATTTGGGTGGCAGCTAAGCCAACACCGGGGGCATCGTACATGGTTTCTAGCATGTCATCAGCCAACTTACGGATGTCATCGGTCACTTTTTTGATCTCAGTGGCTTTTTTACGTAAGCGCGGATCAGGAAATTTTAATATTGTCAGTAGTGCCATGGATAATGTCTCTAAAAGCGTAATTACTTTCTTTAATGAAACATTGTAAGTCGCGAAGGAACAGATGAGAACTATAATTTATAAGCGTAAGCCGTATGAATAGCTGTTGAAGCAGTAATGTCTTTAGTTTTAAAGGGCCCTCAAAATAGAAAATAACACGAGCTTAAATCACTTTTATTCTATATTAAATGCGCTTTATTGCTTATCTGTGAAGCGTGATTGACTATATCACCTTGAGGTATGTTATTTTATGCGCTAGCTTTTTGTTATAGTTCATTAATTTATAACGGTATGTCTTTGAGGGATAATTAAATGATACGTCGTGTCTATGTCAGTTTATTGTTTTTACTTGTAAGTACTTTTACATTTGCCGGTGAAGTGGTGTTAAACCCTGACCACCCACAGGAATATACAGTGGTTTCTGGTGATACCTTATGGGATATTTCTGGAAAGTTCTTACAGTACCCATGGCATTGGCCTGAATTGTGGAGCGTGAACTCACATATTAAAAACCCTCATCTTATTTATCCGGGTGATTTATTGAGCCTAGTTTACCGCAATGGCAAGTATGGTCTTGAGTTAACGCGAGGGTCTAGAACGTATAAATTATCACCAGAAGCGCATGAAATTATTTTAGATAAAGCAATTTCAACTATTCCGATGGATGTAATTAAAGCATTTTTAACCCGACCTGAAGTATTAGATGAAGGTGAGTTAGCTAAAGCACCTTATGTGGTCGCAAGTAAAGGCGAACGATTAATTTCTGGGGCTGGCGATGAGGTTTATGTGCGAGGTCTTACTGATAAGGATATAACTCACTTTAGCTTATTTAGTAAAGGCATAACTTATACCGATCCCCAAACAGAGGAAATCTTAGGTTATGAGGCAATTTATAAAGGTGATGCACGGTTAGTGGCGGCTGGCGATCCTGCAACATTATCATTAAAGAAAACAACGCAAGAAATTTTAATAGGTGACAGGTTATTACCTGTGACAGATGAACAGTACGAAATGAATTTTCTACCGCGAGCGCCTGAAACGGAAATAGAGGGGCAAATTATTTCAGTATTTAATGGTGTATCTCAGGTTGGTCAATATCAAATTGTAGTACTTAACCTTGGTGAGCGAAATCAATTAGAAATTGGTCATGTATTATCTATTTATCAAGCCGGTAATACCATAATAGATCCTGTTATTTCTGGCCGTGAAGAAGAAACTTACTTTAATGCCGGTGATGTTGATCGCAACCAAATGGTTACATTACCTGATACTCATGCAGGTATAGCAATGGTATTTAAGACATTTGAAAAAGTAAGCTATGCGATTATTATGAAGGCCACAACGGCTATCCATATTAACGATAAAGTGAGTGCTGTAGACCAATAAATGAACAGGTTTTCAGCGGATCGCCGAGCGCTAGCATGTTGGCTTGCATTACATCGAACACCCGGTGTTGGCCCGGTTACATTCTCTCGCTTATTAGCTGAGTTTTCAGAGCCAGAGAATGTATTTGTTAAACCAAGTATAATAAGCTCAATTTCAGATCGTACACGGAGTGCTTTGCTCGCGCCTGATTGGCAACAGATTGAAAAAGATTTAGATTGGTTTGAGCAAGATGATCGGTATATTATTACCTTGCATGATCAGCGTTATCCTGAATTACTAAAGCAGATCCCAGACCCTCCAAGTATTTTGTTTGTGCAAGGAGATGTAGATTTATTGTCACAGTGGCAAATTGCCTTGGTAGGAAGTCGTAACCCTTCTGTCTCAGGACGAGAAAATGCTTATGAGTTTGCTAGATATTTAGCTCAAGGTGAGATTGCTATTACCAGTGGTTTAGCAATGGGCATTGATGCCGCGGCTCACCMASSWGCNYYYRGCYGNCRSRRRGYAANARCNMGKTGYWGTGGTAGGTACGGGCCTTGATAGAGTGTACCCTGCAAAAAATAGGGGTTTAGCACATGATATCGCCTCAACAGGTGTGATTGTGTCAGAGTTTGCCTTGGGAACGGCCCCAAGGGCTGARAATTTTCCAAGGCGAAATCGAATTATTAGTGGCTTATCTCTTGGCACCGTAGTGGTTGAGGCTGCATTACAAAGTGGTTCTTTAATTACGGCAAGAATGGCAATGGAACAGGGACGAGAAGTATTCGCTATTCCAGGATCAATCCATAATCCTTTAGCGCGAGGTTGTCATCAACTGATTCGCCAAGGAGCCAAATTAGTTGAAAC
Source organism: Gammaproteobacteria bacterium (assembly GCA_002402245.1). GTDB lineage: Bacteria > Pseudomonadota > Gammaproteobacteria > Nitrosococcales > Methylophagaceae. Next base: position 35,960 of record NVVP01000008.1, read on the forward strand.
CGCGAATGATATATTGGAAGATTTAGGTGCATTAGCAGCCGTACAAATAGAAACTGAGAAAACGGTAGTTACAAAGCCTAGTGCAAGTGAAGAACATGATGAAGACTATCAAATTTTATTTAAATATTTGGCTTATGATCCGATACAAATAGATAAGTTGATCGAGCAAAGTGGATTGACGGCAGATACCGTTTCATCCATGCTGTTATTATTAGAGTTAAAGGGGCAAGTGGAATCATTTTCTGGTGGACGCTATGCTCGAGTTTGACATTAGAGAGTTTGAATGAAAGAAAATATGATTGATGTATTGCTGTATTTGTTTGAAAATTACATCGATACAGAAGATACCAATAAGCCTGACAAAGACACGTTAGAGTTGGAATTGGAGCGGGTTGGATTCCATGAATTAGAGGTTAACAAAGCTTTCGATTGGCTGGAAAGTATGACTGTGTTGTCAGAAGACAATACTGAAAATACTATTCTCATACCTAAATCATTACGTATTTATAGCCAGCACGAAATGGAACGATTAGATGTCGCTGCTCGAGGTTATTTATTATTTCTTGAGCAGGTTGAAGTATTAGATGTAAAAACGCGTGAAATAGTAATTGAGCGTGTTATGGCGCTTGATACTGATGAAATCGACTTAGATCAGTTAAAATGGATTGTATTAATGGTGTTGTTTTATCAGCCTGGTCGAGAAGTGGCGTATGCATGGATGGAAGATTTAGTATTTGAAGATTTGGAAGCGATTGTTCATTAATTTGAATAGTGTTTCCTGATAATTTATAGATAAACATAACCCCCCTTCTTTAAGATTAGATTGCTTATTATGGTAAAGGATATATGGTAAAAAAATTAGTCATCGTAGAGTCTCCGGCTAAATCCAAGACGATTAAAAAGTACCTCGGTAAGGATGTTGAAGTATTGGCATCTTATGGCCATGTCCGTGATTTATTGCCTAAAGAAGGTGCAGTTGATACTGCCAATGACTTTGCAATGAAATACCAAATCATTGACCGTAATAGCAAACATGTGGATGCCATTGCCAAGGCAATGAAAAAAGCAGATGTGCTTTATCTGGCAACGGATCCGGATAGAGAGGGAGAGGCGATTTCGTGGCATTTATTTGAGCTGCTAAAAAAACGCGGTGTACTTAAGAATAAAGAAACTCATCGAGTGGTATTTCATGAGATTACTAAACAAGCAGTTAATGATGCAGTAGCCAACCCTCGTGAATTATCGATGGATATGGTTAATGCACAGCAAGCAAGGCGTGCCTTAGATTATTTAGTGGGCTTTACGCTGTCACCTTTATTATGGAAAAAAGTACGCCGAGGTTTATCTGCTGGTCGAGTACAAAGCCCTGCATTACGGATGATTACCGAGCGTGAGCTTGAGATTGAGGCTTTTAAGCCTAAAGAATATTGGACTATCGAAGCTGATGTTGCGGTTAAGAAAGAAGAGTTTTCTTCTAAATTAACCCATTATAAGGGCGATAAACTGTCACAATTTACGGTTAATAATGACACTCAGTCAGCAGAAGTGGTTGATGAGTTAAATAAAGCCGCAGAGGGTAAGTTATTAGTTACTAAAGTAGATAAGAAACAGCGTAAACGTAATCCTGCTGCTCCTTTCACCACATCTACGTTACAACAAGAAGCGTCACGTAAGCTAGGCTTTGGCGCACAGCGTACTATGAGCGTTGCTCAGCRGCTTTATGAAGGTGCTGATACGGGTGAAGGCGCTGTGGGTTTAATTACTTATATGCGTACAGATTCGGTGACATTAGCGGATGAGGCTGTAGAAGAAATTCGTGGTTATATTGCTGATAAATATGGTGCCAAATCAGTACCTAGCAAACCGCAAGTATATAAAACTAAGTCTAAAAATGCTCAAGAGGCGCATGAGGCGGTTCGAACCACCTCAATTCTTCGCACGCCAGAGTCATTGAAAAAATATTTATCTTCTGACCAATTAAAACTATATACCTTAATTTGGCAACGTACGATTGCCAGTCAAATGATCCACGCCACCATGAATACTGTGGCCGTAGATTTAGCCTGTGGCGTAGGTAATACATTTAGATCTACCGGATCTACCGTGGTTAACCCCGGCTTTATGAGTGTTTACCTTGAAGGTAAAGATGATGCTGGTAAGGGAGATAAGGACGAGAAATTATTACCGGCTATGGAAGTGGGTGATGTCATTGATCTTCATCTTATTCGTCCTGAACAGCATTTCACTGAGCCACCACCACGTTTTAGTGAAGCAAGCTTGATTCGAGCATTAGAAGAGCATGATATTGGCCGGCCTTCAACCTACGCGAGTATTATCTCAACGCTATTACAGCGTGAGTATGTTGAATTAGAGAAAAAACGTTTCCATCCGACTGATGTTGGCCGAGTGGTAGGTAAGTTCTTGGCCAAGCATTTTAGTAAATATGTGGATTATGACTTTACCGCTAAGTTAGAAGATGATCTTGATGCGGTAGCACGGGGTGAAAAAGAGTGGATCCCGTTACTACGTGAATTCTGGACCCCCTTCAAAGAGCAAGTTGAAACCAAAGATAAAGAAGTACAGCGTAGTGACGTCACCCAAGAAGATATTGGTGAGGATTGTCCTAAATGTAGCAAGCCTTTATCAAGCCGGCTAGGTCGAAGTGGTCGCTTTATTGGTTGTACCGCTTACCCTGAATGTGATTACACTCGCAATATTGACGGTGAAGAAACCACGGCAAGTGAACCTGAAGTAGTCGCAGATCGGAAATGTCCTAAATGTGAATCTGATTTGTGGGTGCGAATAGGTAAATACGGCAAATTTATCGGTTGTAGTAGTTATCCGAAATGTAAGCATATTGAATCTTTAGAGCAGCCGACTAATACCGGCGTAACCTGTCCACAGTGTACTAAAGGTGAAATTTTAGTACGTAAATCACGTCGCGGTAAGATCTTTTATTCTTGCTCAGGGTATCCAGATTGTGATTATGCGCTATGGAATGAACCACTAAAAGAAGCATGTCCTGATTGCYAATGGCCTATTTTGACGGTTAAAACCACAAAAAGCCGAGGCACTGAAAAAGTCTGTCCTCAGAAATCATGTGGCTTTACTGAAAAGGTAGAATCAGCCGAAAGTTAATATTTGAGCCCTTATCTTAATAATTTAAGTTAAGGGCTAATTTTTTTCCTAATCTTAGCGACGACTTTTTGATCTTTTGCTGCATCGGTATACGCTTTTTTCATTAACTCAGGATCATGTTTTGACAATGAGTTTTTCAGATCAATACCGATGTAAATTAAGTTATCGAACACACGAAATAAGGGTGTGATAGCTTGAGCTTGAAGAAATTGTTGATTCTGTTCAAGTGTGGCCATGTAATAGTCTTTCTTTTCGATATAAAGAGGCGTCCAGGTGTTGTTTCGATAGTGAATGAAGCCATACCAGCCTTCAGTACCTTTAAATTTTCCATAGTGTTTGAATAGCTTGTTTCGAATGCTTAAGTAGTCANTTGTAATCTGGTGATTAAACTCATCGATATTATTGTCATCGAGAATGATTACCTCTATAAGCTTTGCCGGAGTTTCATCATCTGCTGCGATGGCTTGATGATTTAAACTAGAAAATAGCAAGACAAAACTTACGCATAAAAGAGTAGTTATTAGGTGTTTTAGCTGGAGCTGTAGGACGTCCATCATGCTTAAGTCTCTAATTTAGTAGGAGTTGCTATCATAATCTTTATTTGTCTATCAATGATGAAAAATTGTATTTTTATTAAGTTTTTAGCTTAAACTTCCCTATTTTCAACAAATTAGATAAAATAGACCGTTGTTTTTAAGATATACAACGGATACGTTATGGATAAGCCTGTAATTGGCGTGGTAATGGGTAGTAGTAGTGACTGGCCTATTATGCAAAAAGCAGTTGAACAACTTGAAGCTTTTGGAATAGCCTACGAGGCTAAAGTTGTCTCCGCGCATCGCACCCCCGATCTATTGACTGACTATGCTGTGACGGCAAAAGACAAAGGCCTCGCCTGCATTATTGCCGGTGCCGGTGGCGCTGCACATTTACCTGGAATGTTAGCGGCACACACCACTATTCCGGTATTAGGTGTACCTGTGCCATCGCGCTATCTTAAAGGCCAAGACTCTTTATTATCGATTGTGCAAATGCCTAAAGGTATTCCTGTTGCAACGTTTGCGATTGGTGAAGCCGGTGCCGCCAATGCCGCATTGTTTGCTATTGCACAGTTGGCTGTTACCGATAAAGATATAGCCGGTAAACTTGAAAAATTTAGACAAGAGCAGCATAAAAGCGTGCTAGCAATGACACTTCCCCCACAATAATTGAAGATAATGAATATGATTTTACCTGGCGCTACTCTTGGAATGCTTGGAGGTGGCCAGTTAGGTCGCATGTTTACAACAGCTGCTCAAACAATGGGCTACAAAGTGATTGTATTGGAGCCGGATGTAAATAGTCCTGCGGGCATTATTGCCGACCAACATATTTGTGCCAGCTATACCGATGAAGCTGCCTTAGCGCAGCTGGCTGAATTATGTGATGCGATTACTACTGAGTTTGAGAATATACCGGCAACAACATTGTCTTATTTAGAAGCTAAGACCGTTGTTCATCCCTCTTCACAAGCACTTTCTTTGACTCAAAACCGCGTAGTGGAAAAAGAGTTTATAGCCTCTCTCGAGGTTAATTTAGCACCTTATGTAGCAATTCGTTCGACAGAAGATATTGATGCGATTGCTGACTCATTCCCGTTTCCTGCAATCTTAAAAGCTGCCAGTTTTGGTTACGATGGTAAGGGACAGTCTGTGTGTGACACAGCGGAAGATGTACGTACTGCTTTTGCAGCATTAAACCAAGTTGAATGTGTACTTGAGCAACGCATTAACCTTGAACGTGAAGTTTCAACGGTATTAGCTCGGAGTGAATCAGGAGAAATTTCATTTTTCCCAGTGGCAGAAAATGTGCATATTAATGGTATTTTACACTCGACGACCGTGCCTAGCAGTATTGTTGATGAGCAACTCGATGATGTACTTGAGATAGCCGCTAAAATTGCTAATGGCTTGGCGTATGTTGGCACAATGGCAGTAGAGTTCTTTATTTCCGTTGAAGGCGATATTCTAGCTAATGAAATTGCACCTCGTCCCCATAATTCAGGTCACTTCACTTTAGACGCGTGTGAAACATCACAGTTTGAGCAGCAAGTGAGAATGTTATGCGGCCTACCTTCTGGTAACTGTGATTTAACAACACCAGTGGTGATGATTAATCTATTGGGCGATGTATGGGGTAATAGCCAGCCGCATTGGAATGTTTTATTGTGTCAGTCAGAAAATAAACTTCACCTTTATGGTAAAAAAGAAGCACGAGCAGGGCGCAAGATGGGTCACTTTAATGTATTAGCGGATACTGTTGAGCAAGCATCGGAAATTGCTGTTGCATCTTTTAAAGCACTTCAAGCTGACTAATTTGGTTTGATGGTTTAGTTTAGATAAATGGAGAAGCCTCGCTTCTCCATTGTTGTTTTAATCAACCTGATTTATGTTGAGCGTGGTTTTAATAGCTGTTTAATATTAATGCCAATAAGTGCAAGTAAGCTAAAGTAAAGCACCATTGAAGCGGTGATTAATCCGGTTAAAGTAAGAATTCGGTACCATAAATCACCTTGTACCCACGCATTTGCATTGGGGGTTAGGTAAAATAAAAGTAGCAATAAACTAAGGTTTGGCAGCAATAATTTAACAGTGAATTTGCCCCAGCCCGCTACGGGTTGATAGACATCAAGTTTACGTAAGCCATGATATAACAGGAAGGCATTAAGCATCGCTGAGAGTGATGTTGCTAGTGCCAAACCCACATGCGCATAGTGCATCATTAAGATGATATTTAAGCCCATATTAACTACCATCGCGATAATACCAATCTTAACCGGTGTTTTTGTATCCTGACGTGCGTAAAATCCCGGTGCAAGCACTTTAATGAAGATAAAGGGTAGCAGGCCCAATCCGTAAGCCATTAGGCTTAAAGAGGCATTATGTGCATCGCTAGGGCTAAACTCACCATATTGGAATAAGGTAAGTAATAAAGGTTCCGCTAACCAAATAAGCCCAATAGCGGCGGGTGTGGCAACGATAAATACCCATCTCAATGCCCAGTCAATCGTATCAGAAAAGGCTTGTTTTGATGCTGAAGCATGCTTTTTAGATAGGCTTGGTAGCAATACCGTGGATAAAGCGATGCCAAATATTCCGAGAGGAAACTCAACTAAGCGATCAGAATAATAAAGCCATGAAATACTGCCTGTGACGAGGAAGGAGGCTAATAAGGTATCTAGTAATAAATTGATTTGGGCTACTGAGACACCAAACATAGCAGGCAGCATTAATCTTAATATTTTTCTAACGCCACTATCTTTCCATCCCCAACGTGGCATAGGCAGTTGGTTTATTTTTAATAAAAAAGGGATTTGAAATAATAGTTGTACGACCCCACCGATAAACACGCCCCACGCTAATGCGGTGACGGGCTCTTCAAGATGTGGTGATAAGAACAGTGCGCTAGCAATGAGGGATAAGTTTAGAAAAACAGGTGTGAAGGCTGGAATAGCAAATTTTGAGAAGCTATTTAGAATTGATCCCGCTAAGGCGGTTAATGAAATAAAGAATAAATAGGGAAAGGTTATTCTAAGCAGATCACCGGCAAGATTTATTTTCTCGGGATCATTAGCAAATCCTGGTGCAAACACCATTATTAATAAAGGCGCAGCAATGACACCAATGGCAGTAATAAGGAATAATATAGAGGCTAAGGTACCGCTAGTATGAGCAATAAGCTGTTTGAGATCTTTATCGCCACGTTCTCGGTATTCTGCTAGGACAGGAATAAAAGCCTGTGAAAAAGCACCTTCAGCAAACAGTCTGCGTAAAAAGTTAGGGATTTTAAAGGCAACGAAAAAAACATCGGCACCAAGGCCTGCACCAAATAGGCGAGCGATAATAATATCTCGGGTAAACCCTAGGATACGGGAGATAAAGGTCATCATGCTAACGATAGCAGTCGATTTGAATAATTTTTCGCTCATTCATTGCTCGTATTTAATGGTAGGATTTCACCTTAATTTACGATTTCGAGAATCAAGGTTTTATGGCTAAACGATGTAAAGGTGTTAATTCTAAGTGTTTTTTATTCACATATCTCATGATTGTCGGTTTTTTATTGGTTTTATGGTTAAATAAATTACCAATAATGGCAAAGGAGACGCGTGATATTCCCGCTGCATTAGATAAAATTCTTACCTCCCCTGCTCAGCCTCTGGCTGACTTCTCCTTAGAAACTAAAAATAAGTTAGCGCTTACCAACCTATGGTTTGAGGGAAAATGGACATTTGTTTATTTTTCATATGGCCATTGTTTGCTTGCCTGTGGTCCAACTTTAACGGTATTAACTGACTTAAAAGCTAGTTTTGCTAGTGATAATAATCAGTTTTTAGTAATCGGCATTGWTACTGAACATGAAACAAGCCAACAGTTATCTACGTTCCTGAATCAACAAGGTTTAGATATTACTGCGGCTACAGGTAATGAAGAAGATATTGATCGTTTAGCTAAGCAATTTGTAGCCTTATTTTTACGCACTGATTTTTCTGATGGTAGTTATCAAATTGAGCAAGAGCATACCTTGTTCCTTGTTGATCCTAAGGGGCGAATTTATGCCTCATTTCCTTCTTCTATGAGTAGTTCTAAGATCAAAGCCGAGTTTTTTAAACTACGTGCTTTTTATGCTAAATCAGAATGAAACGTTTATGGTTGCAGTGCTTGAGAGAAATAATGACTTAGCTGTTGCAATGTTTCTGTTCGGGTATAACTGGGCCGCCAAACAAGACCTAATTGACGCATAGCCTGTTTGCTATTGTTAACAAGGGGACGCAGTGAAATTTCTGCATGACTGACCATATCAGAATTAAGTGCCATTTGAGGAATAAGGGTAATACCGAGTCCACCTGCAACCATTTCTATTAAAGTATATAAGCTAGTGCCTTGAACACTGACTCGTTGGGTTGTCGTGGGTAAATCACAGGCACTTAATGCGTGTTCGCGTAAACAATGTCCTTCTGACAGGAGGAGTAATTCTGACGTTGGTAATTGCTGGGCATGGATTTCTTTTTGTTCGGTTAATGGATGGGATTTAGGTAATGCAACCCAGAATTGTTCTTCAGCAAAGAGCTTATGTTTGAATGCTTTTATATCAAAAGGAAATGCCAAAATGGCTACATCAATATCTCCTGCACCGAGTTGTTGCAGCAAACGCTCTGATTGATCTTCGATTAAAATAAGCTCTAAGTTAACTAACTTTTGGCGAATAATAGGCAATGCCTTTGGCAATAAAAATGGACTAATACTGGGAATAACGCCGATTCTTATTCTACCTGTCAGTGGTGTGCTTTCTGATTTCGCAGTGTCAACCAAATCTGCAGATAGCGATAAAATATGTTGTGCTCGAGAAGATATTTCTAAACCTAAGGGGGTGGCCATCACTTTACGGTTAGTACGCTCTAACAAGCGTACACCGAGTAGCTCTTCTAGATCTTGAATACCAGCACTTAATGTTGATTGGGTTACGAAGCAGCGCTCTGCTGCTTGGCCGAAATGCATTGTTTCAATAACGGTGGTGAGGTAATGTAATTGCCTTAGGGTGGGTAAATTCATCTATCGTTAATTCCATTCAATACTATGATATTAATCTAAATTATCATGGGGAGAGATGTAATACAATAGTGGTTAAGCTAAGTCATAAATAAACTGGAGAGTTATTATGAAAGTATGGATTTGTAGAATATGCGGTTGGACGTATAGTGAAGCGGAAGGTCTGCCTGAAGAAGGAATTAAAGCGGGAACTAAATGGCAAGATATTCCTGATGATTGGGCTTGTCCTGATTGCGGTGTAGGAAAAGAAGAGTTTGAGATGGTTGAGCTAAAATGATCACCCTGCCCTTTTTAGCCTTTAACTGTTGTCATTATTTTATCTCTTTATATAGCTAGTCTTTTGTCGTAAAGTTGTAGCCCAGATAATTAATACGGTTAGCGTTAATTTTATTTATATTTTTGTATAACATTGGATAGAGATTGTTAAGTCAATTACACATTACCAACCTGAGAAATTTGACTGATATTTCTTTTCAGCCTGCAAGTGGGATCAATCTTATTCTCGGCGATAATGGTGCAGGGAAAACGACATTACTTGAAGCAATCCATATATTAAGTTTGGCTAAGTCATTTAGAACGCGGACGTTAAAATCTGCTGTGCAGTTTGGCCATAAAGAATTACAAATTATCGCACGCACAGATAAAGATATGCCAGTGGGTCTAAATTATTCTCATGATTCTGGGCTGAAGATTAGACTAAATAGCGCACCGTTAAAACGGACTTCTGAATTAGCAGTTCAATTACCCTTGCAATTCATTCCCGCGAACTGTCATCAGTTTTTTGAAAAGGGACCAAGATACCGTCGCCAACTTTTAGATTGGGGATTGTTTCACGTGGAACCAAGCTTTAATTTTCACTGGCAGTCGTACAGGAAATCTATTCAGCAGCGTAATTCAGCACTCAGGCAGCATAAAAAAGTAGAAGAAATTCAGCTGTGGGATGCACAAATTTCATTACATGGTGAAGCGATTACTCAACTTAGACAGATTCATCTAGAACAGCTATTGCTGGAATTTAAATTAATCTTTGCTCGTTTATGCCCTAGTTACGCTGAAGCAAACTATGAGATTAAATATAAAACAGGCTGGCTCAAAGGTGAGCCGCTAGCTGCATCATTAGTGAAGTCGATTAGTCGAGATCGACAATTAGGCTATACACGTTCTGGTAGCCATGCAGCTGATTGGTCTTTTAGGATTAATGACATCGACCCTGCGGATGTATTTTCACGTGGGCAGCAAAAATTATTTTATATTGCCTTATGTATGGCTCAGGCTAAAATTACGGCTCATATCAATAATGAGAAAACGATCTTACTCTTGGATGATATTAGCTCTGAACTTGATGCCCATCATCAAAATAATGTTCTTGAAGAGTTGACTCGATTGCCAGCCCAGGTATTCTTAACTGCAACTAATTTGAAGCTAAAAGAGGGGCATAAAATCCACGTGTTTCACGTGGAACATGGCACACTTCAGCTGAAAAACGCTTAATCGCAAATGTGTTAAAATGGCGGTCAATTAAATATATCTCTACTCATGTGGATGCATTATGACAACTGAAGAAAACACATACGACTCATCGAATATTAAAGTATTAAAAGGCCTTGAAGCGGTACGTAAACGGCCAGGTATGTATATTGGTGATACTGATGATGGTACGGGGTTACATCATATGGTATTCGAAGTGCTTGATAACTCAATTGATGAGTCTCTTGCGGGTCATTGTAGTGAGATTAATGTTCGCATTCACCCGGATGAATCAGTTTCTGTTTCAGATAACGGCCGTGGTATCCCTGTCGATATTCATAAAGAAGAAGGCATTTCGGCGGCTGAAGTCATAATGACTGTCCTGCATGCTGGCGGCAAATTTGATGATAACTCCTATAAGGTTTCGGGTGGTTTACATGGCGTAGGTATTTCAGTTGTTAATGCCCTGTCCAAAAAATTAGTGATGGAAATTTGCCGTGACGGTAAAGTCCATACCCAAACCTACACCGATAGTGTTCCTGATGATCGTATTAAAGCGGGAGCAGATACGGATGCAACGGGCACCAAAATTCAGTTCTGGCCAAGTGAAGACACCTTCTCAAATGTACTATCATTTGACTATAAAATATTAGCCAAACGAATTCGTGAGCTTGCCTTTTTGAACTCAGGTGTGCGTATTGTCTTAACCGATGAACGTGATGACCAGAGTGAAGTATTTTATTATGAAGGGGGTATTCAAGCTTTTGTTGAACATTTAAACAAAAATAAAACACCTGTTCATGCTGCGGTCATTAATATTAAAGGTGAGAAAGATGGCGTCGTGGTTGAGTTGGCCATGCAATGGACTGACTCTTATCAAGAGAATATTCATTGTTTCACTAATAATATTCCTCAGCGTGATGGCGGAGCACATCTAGCGGGTTTCCGAGCCGCTTTAACACGAACATTAAATCAGTATATTGAGTCTGAAGGTCTAGCTAAAAAATCAAAAGTGACCACCAGTGGCGATGATGCTCGCGAAGGCTTAACGGCTGTTCTTTCAGTTAAAGTACCGGATCCTAAATTCTCATCACAAACAAAAGATAAGCTCGTTTCATCAGAAGTAAGAACAATCGTTGAATCACTGACCAATGAGTTTTTCCACGACTATCTTGTTGAGAACCCAATGGAGAGTAAGTTAATTGCCAATAAAATGGTTGATGCTGCTCGTGCCCGTGATGCTGCTCGTAAGGCGAGAGAATTGACTCGTCGTAAAGGCGCTTTAGATATTGCAGGTTTACCGGGTAAGTTAGCTGATTGTCAGGAGCGTGACCCAGCCCTTTCAGAACTATTCTTAGTGGAAGGGGACTCTGCGGGAGGTAGTGCTAAACAAGGCCGTGATCGTCGCACTCAAGCAATCTTACCGTTAAAAGGGAAAATCTTAAATGTTGAGCGTGCTCGCTTCGACAAAATGATTAGCTCTGCAGAAGTAGGCACACTGATCACTGCATTGGGCTGTGGTATTGGTCGTGATGAATATGATCCTGAGAAATTACGTTATCACCATATCATTATCATGACAGATGCCGATGTCGATGGATCTCACATCAGAACATTACTACTGACTTTCTTTTATCGTCAAATGCCGGAGCTGGTTGAACGTGGCCATGTTTATATTGCACAGCCTCCTCTTTACAAAATTAAGAAAGGCAAGCAAGAGCGCTATGTAAAAGATGATGCAGAAATGGAACTGTATATGACAGAGCTAGCATTAGCCAATGCCGAGTTATTTACAGATAGTTCATCAGAAGCCATTACGGGAACAGCACTAAAAACATTGGTTGAAGAGTATCAAACGGTGATGTCAATTATTAACCGTTTATCGAATCACTACTACCCTGCTTTCTTACACCAGCTGGTTGAGCAAGCGGCAATACCTTCACTATCAGATTCTTCTGCGATGACAACGTGGTTGACTGAAATTGAGCAACGATTAAACGTTAACTTACCTACGGGAACAAGTTATGGTTTATCAATGAAATCTAAAGAAGATGGCTCGGCTTATATTAATATTAGTTTTAACCGTCATGGTATTAGTACCGATTTTCATATTCCTGGTGCTTTCTTTGAAAGCACTGAGTATCAACGAATTTTAACTTTCTCTTCTAAGATTAATGGTTTGTTCTCTGAGGATAGCCGTGTGCAACGTGGTGAGCGTGAAGAAGACATAATAAGCTTTGCTGAAGCCGTAAAGTGGTTATTAGCTGAGGCGCGTCGCGGTCAAAATATTCAGCGTTATAAAGGACTGGGTGAAATGAATCCTGACCAACTATGGGAAACAACCATGGATAGTTCAAAACGCCGCTTATTACAGGTTACGATTGATGATGCTATTACGGCAGATGAGGTGTTCAGTACCTTAATGGGCGACAATGTTGAACCACGTCGTGAATTTATAGAAACGCATGCACTGCAAGCAAGTAATCTAGATATTTAATCTAATTCAACGAGCATTAAAGTTTCATTCTTTAATGAGCTAAATTTTAAAAGGTCATAATTTATTGGTTATGGCCTTTTTTTTAATACTTTAATTGTATTTCATCTTTATATACCTGAACTGAAGGCGAAAAGGCCGCACACGAGTATTACCCGGAGAGAAAAATGACAGATGTTCCACGGAGTGCTGATCGCTATGATCGCGTACAAATAATTTTACATTGGTTGATTGGTTTTATCTTGATTACTATGATTGGCTTAGGTTTGTTCATGGTGGAGCTACCCAAGCAATCTGAATTACCAGCGGGAGAGGAAAGCGTAAGGGCTTTTTATTTTCTACTGCATAAGTCGATTGGCATAACCGTTCTATTTCTTATTGTAATACGTATTTTATGGCGTTTAACGCATAAGGCTCCACCGATGCCTGCTAGTATTAATAAATGGCAACAGCGAGCAGCTGGCGCTATGCATTGGATTTTATACGGCTTTATGTTGGCCCTGCCCTTCTCTGGATTTGCACAATCGATGTTTAGCAAATATAGCACTAAATTTTGGGGCTATCCGCTACCGCGCTTAATGGAAGCTGATTCAGCTATGAGAGCTATTTATACCGATCTGCATCAAGCTCTAGCCTATGTTTTTATTGGACTTATAGCGATTCATATTTTAGCTGCAGTTAAACATTATTTTGCTAAGACAGGGATTGTGGAACGTATGTCATTACGTTAATACGCCCATTATTCAGCTAATAAAAAAGCCGCTAATAAATATTATTAGCGGCTTTTTTGTTTTCAGTGGAACTAAACTTCTAGTTCTAGTTCTAGTTCTAGTGTAGTTTTATCTTCGGGTGAACACTGCGACGGAAAAGATGTGATAGTGTCAGCATGCCTACACGGAAGAAACCAAACAAGGCCACTTGATGCATTTTATATAGCGATAGATACATCATTCTGGCTAAAAATCCTTCAATCATTAAGCTGCCTTTACTTAGGCCGCCCATCATATTACCAACGGTACTGTATTTACCCAAAGAGACCAGTGAACCGTAATCATGGTAATGAAACTCAGGTATCGGTTTATCAGCCATACGGCGGGTAATTGATTTGTATACGATTGAGGCCATTTGATGTGCCGCTTGGGCGCGAGGCGGTACATTTTGATCTTCACCTACCCACTTACAGGCACAGCAGTCACCAATAGCGTAAATATCGTCATCTAATGAAGTTTGTAGTGTTTGTTTTACTACTAATTGGTTCATCCAGTTTGTTTCTAAACCGGCAATGTCTTTCAAAAAATCAGGTGCTTTAATACCTGCAGCCCAGACCTTAATGGCAGCAGGAATTACTTTACCGCTCTCTGTTCTGATTTCATCTTTGGTTATTTCAATAACACGTTCATTGGTATAAAGACTAACACCTAGTTTCGCTAATTCTTTCTCAGTAGAAGTTGATAAGTTTTCTGGTAAACCTGGTAAAACACGGTTGGCTGCTTCAATAATGCTAATTTTCACATCGGTTGGTTTCACTTCGTCTAAGCCGTAAGCGGTTAGTAAGTGGGATACCTCATGTAACTGGGCACTAAGCTCAACTCCGGTCGCTCCTGCGCCAACAATGGCAATATCCAACTGACTTTCAGCCAGTGGCTTACCTTGTGTATGGGCACGTAAATAAGATTCCAGTAATTGCTCTTGAAATACTTCTGCCTGAGAGGTTGAATCGAGGAAAAAACAGTTTTCAGCAACGCCTTTAATGCCAAAGTCATGGCTAACACTACCTACAGAAATAACTAAGTAATCATACTCAAATTCCCGCTGAGGGATGATTTCTTCACCGGCAGCATTGATGGTCGGTGCTACGCTTATACGTTTATTATCACGGTCAAGATCATTCATCTTACCCAGACGAAAACGGAAGCCACTACACATTGCTTGGCTTAAATATTCAATTTCATCTTCATGAGAATCGATCGTGCCTGCAGCAACTTCATGTAACAATGGCTTCCAGATATGGGTGTGCGTACTATCAACAAGTGTGACTTCTGCTTTGCCCTTTTTACCTAGTTTTTGTCCAAGCTTTGTGACGAGTTCTAATCCACCTGCTCCACCGCCGACGACAACGATTTTAGGGATACTTTTTGCCATTGTTCCTAACTCCAGTTTTACCGAATCAGCCTTAATTCTATCCTATTAAACAGGGCAAAAACTATCTTATTTTTTACTMTRMWCSAAGACTCTGGCAAAATTGNSCKTAYTAKSRCGNTWAATTARGGTYTNMWTNNTATGCAACCACSTCCAGAAAAACCACGYCTTGCWTGGGCWRTWACRGGMTCAGGTCATTATCTAGAAGAGTGTTTAGACATGATTCGCGGTATGGATGATGTTGATATTTTCTATAGTCGAGCAGGCGAAGAAGTTGTTCGCATGTATGGCCACAATCCTAAGGATTTAAATGGTGAAGGGCGTGTTTATCATGACCGAGCCGCTAGCGCCCCGCCTGTGGGCCTATTTTATCGTGGCGATTACCATACCTTGGTAGTGGCGCCTGCGACCTCTAATACCGTGGCTAAAATGGTATTAGGCTTATCTGATAGCTTAGTGACTAACGTTTACGCTCAAGCGGGAAAATGCCGTATTCCAAGTATTGTTTTGGCTTGTGATTCCGAACCAGAAACCGATACGCCAGCCCCCGATCGCATGGTTAGATTATGGCCACGTGAAGTAGATTTAGCGCATACACACAAGTTACGGTCATTTGAAGCAACCACGGTTGTTGAGAATCCAGACAGGCTATTAACCGCAATTAGACTTAGATTGGCTGAAATTAACAACGATGGCTGAAAAGCTTTTATTCTTAACGGGAAAATTAGCAGAGCGAAGTCTATATAAAGTACTTGAGCAAATGCTACCGCTGCCCTTCGAGTACCGAATTCATCAATTAGGCCTATCTGTTGCGGCTTTGATGACCGATAAAATGATCGCTAGACGACTTAAGCCTGAGCATATTCAAGACAGTGACCAAATTATTGTACCTGGCCGCTGCCGAGGCGATTTAGAGGCCTTAAGTACCCTATTGGGCGTGGAAGTGATTCGTGGTCCTGAAGAAGTTAAGGACCTACCGTTATTTTTTGGTAAAGAGCAGAAAAAACCTGATTTAAGCCAGTATGATGTGACCATCTTTGCTGAAATTGTTGATGCACCTGATAGAACTGTTGAAAGTATCGTTGAACGTGCGCAATATTATGGTGATAGTGGTGCTAACGTCATCGATATAGGCTGTTTGCCGCAAGAAAAGTTTCCGCATATGGAAGACGCTATCGTTGCCCTGCATGAGGCTGGTTTTAAGGTCAGCGTTGATTCCCTTGAACTAGATGATTTACGCCGAGCAGGAAAAGCCGGAGCTGATCATCTATTAAGCCTGACTGAGAAAACCTATCACCTTGCAGAAGAAACTGATGCAATTCCGATCCTTGTACCTGCAGTGATGGGCTCCCTCGCCTCTTTAGAGCGAGCGATGGAGAAAATGGACAAGATTAATCGTCCTTGGATTGCTGATCCTATTTTGGATCCTATTCATTTTGGTTTAACCAATTCTATTGTTCGTTACCATGAATTACGCCGTAAATATCCTGATGCACCGATGATGATGGGCGTGGGTAACTTAACCGAGTTAACCGATGCAGATACCAACGGTGTTAATGCAATTCTATTTGGAATTATATCTGAACTTAACGTTACTAACGTGCTTGCAACCGAAGTGAGTCCTCACGCACGTCGGGCGATAAAGGAAGCGGATATCGCAAGAAGAATGATGTATGCCGCCCGTGAAGATGGTCGCTTACCACGTGATTTTACTGATGACTTATTGATCACGCATGAGCGTCGACCCTTTCCTGATTCTACTGAAGATATTATTGAATTAGCGAGTAATGTGAAAGATCCCAACTTCCGTATTAAGATCGCAGAAGAAGGCATTTTCATGTTCAATCGTGATGGTTTAATGCAGGATGTTGACCCTTTTGCCTTTTATCCGCAATTGGATTTAAAAGAAGATACCGGCCATGCCTTTTATTTAGGCGCTGAATTAGCCCGAGCACAAATTGCATGGCAATTAGGTAAGCGTTATACCCAAGATGAGAGCTTAGAATGGGGCTGTGCGGTAGAAAAAGAACAAGTCGACCTGAATGTGCAAAAACTAGAAGGCGCGACCATGAAGAAAAATCGCAACAAAAAAACAGGATGACAATGTGACACAGCTTGAAAGTAAAATACATGAAGTAATCGTAACCACGATGACTGAAAGTGGCACGCCACATTCTGCCCCAATGGGTATTTCAGAGGTGGATGGTTATTTTATTATTAAACCCTTCAAACCCTCATCAACCTATGACAATCTAAAACAGCATCGACAATGCGTAATTAATTATTGTGACGATGTACGCGTGTTTGCTGGAGCACTGACAGGTCATCGAGACTGGCCCACCCTTCCCTGCTCTGATATTGAAGGTCAATACCTTGCCTGCGCCTTGTCACATACGGAGTTAGAAATAGTTGAGTTTAATGATGATGACCCGCGTGCTTTATTTAAAGCTAAAGTAGTCGCTGAACATACACATGCACCCTTCAGAGGTTTTAATCGGGCACAAAGTGCGGTGATTGATGCTGCCATTTTAGTCAGCCGCTTAACTATGCTGCCCGTTGATAAATTACAGCAAGAGCTTAGTTACTTAATGATTTCCATGGAAAAAACAGCGGGGCTGAGAGAGATAGAAGCTTGGGGCTGGTTAATGGATAAAATTAAAGCAGCCGGCATTGAAATAACAGGAACAGATATTAAATGAGTAAGTGGTTAGCCAGTGTGCAATCGGCAGAAGAAGCACGTTTACTGCTAAGTTCACTGCCAGATATTTTAGATGTTAAAGATCCATCAAAAGGTGCCCTAGGCGCTCTAAATGTCGATAAAGTCGAAGAAATAGTCGGTATAATCGATGATAAGTGTTTAACAAGTGCCACTATCGGCGATCTCGCCATGGACTCCGAAATTATTGGCGAAAAAATGGGTGAGATGGCTAAAACAGGCGTTAGCTATGTCAAAATTGGCCTGTTTCCCGATCCTAGTATTGAACAATGCCTGATTGACCTAGAAAAAACGGTTAAATCGCTAAATGTTCCCGTTATTGCGGTTATCTTCGCTGATAAACCGCTTAATGTTGATTACCTTCCCCTTTTAAATAAAAGTGGTTTCGAAGGTGTAATGATTGATACTGCTATTAAGAATGGTAAGTGCTTACTAGATAATATTTCAACTTCAGAATTATCTTTGTTTGTTAGCGAAGTTAAATCTAAGTCTATGTTATGCGGTTTAGCGGGTGCATTAAAGCTCGAAGACATTAAACCATTACAAGCGTTAGGTGCTGACTATTTAGGCTTTCGAAGTGCTTTATGTTTAAAGCGCACTCGGACTGCCTCATTACAATTGAACCTGGCAAAACAAGTGCAGAAACTTATTCATCCTGGGTAGAATTTGTTCAACCTTAAGTAGGGTTAATGAACGGCTTAAATTAGATTTAATTGTAAACAGAGTCTACTTTCACCCTCTTTTTATCCCGCTGATTCCCACATAAAAATATGGGAATCAGGCTAAGCTACTTCATTGAGAGTTATGATACTAAATCGTTCCTAAGTACTCGACTTGCCTTGACCATAGCCGTTAAGGCAGGTTTAACCTCAGCCCAATCTCTTGTTTTTAAACCGCAATCCGGGTTGACCCATAAACGTTCAGCAGGCACATGTTCAGCTGCTTTTTTCATTAATAACACAAT
>NVVP01000079.1 GCA_002402245.1 Gammaproteobacteria bacterium
ACTAACTTATGTATTGGCAATGTCTGTCACCTATACCGCAGCAGGTATTATGACTGGCCTATTGGGTGAGAATATTCAATCCCTATTCCAAAACCCATGGATTATTGGTAGTTTTAGTGCGCTTTTTGTGGTGCTTTCACTATCTATGTTTGGTTTATATGAATTACAAATCCCTCATGCATTGCAACAGCGTTTACATCAGATAAGCCACAAACAAACAGGCGGCCACTTTGTCGGTGCCGGCTTGATGGGCTTACTCTCAGGTTTAATCGTCGGCCCTTGTTTAGCACCACCGCTTGCCGCTGCACTTATCTTTATTGGCCAACAAGGCGACCCGTTTATTGGTGGTAGTGCACTCTTTGCTCTTAGTATGGGAATGGGCTTGCCTCTACTCGTTATTGGCACCTCAGCCGGTACACTGTTACCGAAAGCGGGCGATTGGATGACTACGATTAAATCTGTCTTCGGCGTACTGATGCTTGCACTGGCAATTTGGATGCTAGAACGTATTATCCCTGGTTGGATTAGCCTGCTACTTTGGGGCGGATTATTAGTGGTTACTGCCATTTATTTGGGCGCATTAAATAACTTATCTATTGGGGCGAGTGGTTGGGACAAACTATGGAAAGGCATAGGCTTACTCTTGTTAATCTATGGCACACTGCTGATGATTGGTGCTGCAAGCGGTAGTCATAATGTATGGCAGCCATTGCAATCTATTGCGAGCACACAAAACAATAGCCCAGCTCAGCAAGGCCTATCATTTACTAAAATTAATAATCTAGCCGAATTAGATCAGCAATTATCTAACAGTGATAAACCGGTGTTACTTGATTTCTATGCTGACTGGTGYGGTSMCTGYMRRRYYWTGGAGCTCACTACTTTCCGAGATACTAATGTGGTTGCTTTACTAGCCAATAGCACCGTATTACAACTCGATATGACGGATAATACTGACGAACATAAAGCATTATTAAAGCACTTTGGCATCATTGGTCCGCCTACCATCTTGTTTTTTAACGAGCAAGGTCAAGAGATCACTACTCATCGCCTTATTGGTCATATAAATGGCCCCGATCTTGCCGAACACCTCTCCACACTATCTAATTAGCCATAAAGATAGGCAAACCCAGCTTATCGACGAAATTAGCGACATAAAGCCGCTTTTTTGTTAAATAGCTGGACAATTTTTAACCATTAGTGCAAAATTCTCACCACTTCTTTCTCGTTTTAGGCGCGATCATTTCTAATGGCAAAAATTTTAGTATTGCACGGTCCCAACCTTAACCTACTTGGCAATCGTGAACCTGCACATTATGGCTCCGACACATTGGCTAGCATCGCATCGCGATTGCAACAGCAAGCCAACCAAGATGAACACCAACTTGAAAGTTTTCAAAGCAATGCTGAGTATGAATTAATCGAGAAAATTCATGCTGCACAATCAGATGATACCGATTTCATTATCATCAATCCTGCCGCCTTTACTCACACTAGTGTTGCGCTTAGGGATGCTTTATCAGCGGTTGCAATCCCTTTTATTGAAGTACATTTATCTAATGTTCACGCCCGTGAATCATTCAGACATCAATCCTATTTTTCAGATATTGCCGTTGGCGTTATCTGTGGACTAGGTGCCCAAGGCTATGAGCTCGCGCTACAAGCTGCAATCAAACATATAACAACATCAAAATAGGATTATCTTTATGGATATTCGTAAAATCAAGAAGCTGATCGACTTAATCCAAGAATCAGACGTCGCAGAAATTGAAATTCATGAAGGTGAAGAATCAGTTCGTATTAGCCGTAACAGTACAGCAGCTCCTGTTGTAATGGCTGCACCCGCAGCTATCGTAGCGCCAGCACTTGCTGCTCCTGTTGCAGCAGCACCCGTTGAAGCCGCGGCTCCAGCAGAAGCCAGCACTGCCAATGCAGTTAAGTCTCCAATGGTCGGTACGTTCTACCGTTCATCATCACCAGAATCTGCATCATTTATTGAAGTGGGCCAAACCGTCGCTGTTGGTGATGTTATTTGCATCATTGAAGCAATGAAAATGTTTAATCAAATTGAAGCAGATCGTAGTGGTACTGTTAAAGCAATTTTAGTTGAAAATGGTCATGGCGTTGAGTTTGATGAGCCTTTAGTTATTATCGAATAATAGCCTCTAGTCGCTTAACTTCTCCTCTGTTCCACCCGCGGATAAAAAATTATGATCGATAAAATAGTCATTGCTAACCGGGGCGAAATTGCCCTTCGTATTCTCCGAGCTTGTAAAGAGCTAGGCATTAAGACCGTTGCGGTTCACTCTGATGTGGATCGCGATTTAAAACACGTTTTATTAGCTGATGAAACGGTTTGTATTGGTCCTGCACCTTCTGCAGAAAGCTATCTTAATGTGCCAGCACTAATCAGTGCGGCTGAAATTACTGACGCCTCCGCTATTCATCCTGGTTATGGTTTCTTATCTGAGAATGCTGATTTTGCTGAACGTGTTGAGCAAAGTGGCTTTATATTTATTGGCCCTAAATCAGAAACAATTCGCATGATGGGTGATAAAGTATCCGCGATTGCAGCTATGAAAGAAGCTGGCGTACCCTGTGTACCAGGTTCTGATGGCGCTTTAGGTGAAGATGATGCGACTAACCTTCGTCTCGCTAAAGGAATTGGCTATCCACTGATCATTAAATCATCAGGTGGTGGTGGTGGTCGTGGTATGCGTGAAGTACATAGTGAAGCTCACTTACTTAATGCGATTGCATTAACTAAAAGCGAAGCTAAAGCATTATTTGGCAATGGCATGGTTTATATGGAAAAATTCCTGCAAAACCCTCGTCATATTGAATTCCAAGTATTAGCCGATCAACATGGTAATGCTGTGCACCTTGGTGAACGTGATTGTTCAATGCAACGTCGTCATCAAAAAGTGGTAGAAGAAGCACCGGCACCAGGAATAACTGAAGAATTACGCGCTAAAATGGGTAAGATTTGTTCTGATGCCTGTATTCGAATTGGTTACCGTGGCGCAGGTACCTTTGAGTTTTTATACCAAGATGGCGAGTTCTACTTCATTGAAATGAATACCCGTATTCAAGTAGAGCATACGATTACAGAGCAAATCACCGGTATCGATTTACTGGCAGAACAAATTCGCATTGCAGCGGGTGAACCTCTTCGCTTTACTCAAGAAGATATCAAGCTAACCGGCCATGCGATTGAGTGCCGTATCAATGCTGAAGATGCTAAAACATTCATGCCAAGTCCAGGTACGATTACCCATTATCATGCACCAGGTGGTGTCGGTATTCGTATGGATTCACATGTTTATAGTGGTTATCGTGTGCCGCCTAATTATGACTCAATGATTGGCAAGCTGATTGCCAGTGGTCCTGATCGTGATTCTGCTATTGCACGTATGCTGACCGCTTTAAGTGAGATTGGAATTGAAGGCATCAGAACAAACGTCGCACTACAACAAGATATTATGTCCGATGCTAACTTCCAAGAAGGTGGTACTAATATCCACTATCTTGAAAAGAAACTAGGTCTGTAACTTGGCTTGGATACAATTTATATTCGATAGTACGCCTGATAAAGCGGATGCTTTATCGGATATTCTGTCAGAGTGTGGCGCCAGTGCCGTTACCTTTCAGGATAATGCCGACCAACCTATTTATGAACCTGAAATAGGTACCACACCGTTGTGGGCAGCGACTAATGTTGTCGCCTTGTTTGATGCTGAAACAGATACTGACATCATCAATAATATGCTAACTCATATGTTGGCACCTAAGCCTGTACCTAAGTTTCGTGTTGAAGCCGTAGAAGATAAAGATTGGGTGCGTGAATGGATGGATAATTTTCATCCTATGTCATTTGGCGAGCGCTTATGGATTTGCCCAAGCTGGCATACTCCGCCTGAAAAAGATGCGGTTAACATTATGCTCGATCCCGGTCTTGCCTTTGGTACCGGCACACATCCTACTACCGCCTTATGCCTTAACTGGTTAGATCAAGCGGATGTTAAAGGTAAAGTGGTCATTGATTACGGTTGTGGCTCAGGTATTTTAGCTATTGCCGCGGCCTTATTAGGTGCTAAACAAGTTATTGGCGTTGATACCGATCCCCAAGCATTAGAAGCAACCCAAGCTAATGCACAACGTAATGGCGTCACCATTGAGACTTATCTTCCTGATGATTGTCCAGATACAGTCAGTGACTTGCTATTAGCTAATATTCTAGCCGGGCCTTTACAGTCTCTTTTTGGTCGTTTATCTAGCTTAACTAAAGCCGGTGCACCGATTGTATTATCGGGTATTTTAGATGTGCAAGCCGATGATGTCAGCCAAACTTATCAACAAGACTTTGATATGCAAGCCGCGGTAATAAAAGGCGAGTGGGTTCGACTTGTAGGCCAAAAACGCTAATGAAAATAGGTCATTACACCCTAGCTAACAACTTGTTCCTTGCCCCAATGGCCGGGGTAACGGATCGCCCTTTCCGACAATTATGTCGTCGCTTAGGTGCAGGTATGGTGGTGTCTGAAATGATCACTGCAAATAAAACCTTATGGGCCAGCAAAAAGTCCTTATTACGTGCTAATCATGATGGTGAACCTGAACCTAGGGCAATCCAAATAGCCGGAACCGATCCGGCGATGATGGCTGAAGCAGCACAACATAATGTCGCCCAAGGCGCTCACATTATTGATATTAATATGGGGTGCCCAGCTAAAAAAGTATGCAATGTAATGGCGGGCTCGGCCTTATTGCAAAATGAACCTTTAGTTGCCCAAATATTAGAGTCAGTGGTTAATGCCGTTGATGTGCCGGTGACATTAAAAATTCGTACCGGTTGGGATCATGACCACCGCAATGGTGTCGCTATTGCTCGTATCGCCGAACAGTCAGGTATTCAAGCCTTAGCAGTGCATGGTCGTACTCGTGCTGATGCTTATCGTGGTGATGCAGAATATGACACTATTGCTGAAATAAAATCAGCCATTAACATTCCAGTCATAGCCAATGGTGATATTTCAACCCCAGAAAAAGCCAAACAGGTACTTGATTACACTCACGCTGATGCAGTAATGATTGGCCGTGCTGCACAGGGAAACCCGTGGATTTTTCAGCAAATCAATCATTTTTTAAACCATGGTGAGCACTTAGCGGCACCCGATGTTGCTGAAGTTAGCCAAATATTGATTGAGCACTTACATACCTTATATGAGTTCTATGGCGACTACACCGGTGTAAGAATGGCCCGTAAACATATTGCTTGGTATAGCAAAGGATTCCGTAACGGTAACCCTTTCCGTCAACATATGAATACGCTTGAATTGCCCCAGCAACAACTCGATTATACCGAGCAATTCTTCGCTCAATTAGCACAACAAGAAATGGTAGCAGCATGACACAACAAGTCTTAGACAAAGCTGTAGCCTACTTACCTTTGAGTGTAGAAGAAGAATACAAGCAAGCTCCGCTGGCTGAATGCGTTGAAAATGCCTTGGATGAGTATTTCGAGCAATTAGACGGTCATGCTCCAGCCAACCTTTATGACATGTTATTAGCAGAAGTTGAAGCGCCTTTATTCAAAGCGACGCTGGCTCACACCAATGGAAATCAAAGTCGTGCTGCCGAGATCTTAGGTCTCAATCGCGGTACCTTACGTAAAAAATTAAAAACTTATGGCCTTTAAGGTCAGCAAAACCGGGAACAACTGATGAATAAAATCCAACGTGCATTACTTAGCGTATCTGACAAAACAGGTGTTTTAGAGCTGGCAACAGAGCTAAATCGCTTAGGTGTCGAGCTACTTTCAACGGGCGGAACAGCTAAATTGCTACAACAAGCGGGATTACCTGTAAAAGAAGTGTCTGAACACACTGGTTTCCCAGAAATGATGGATGGCCGAATCAAAACATTACACCCTAAAATTCATGGCGGCCTATTGGCTCGCCGTGGTATTGATGAAGCAATCATGGCTGAACATGATATTTCACCTATCGATCTTGTAGTGGTTAATCTATACCCATTTGAAGCAACCATTGCACGTGATGATTGCACCTTAGCCATGGCGATTGAAAACATCGATATTGGTGGCCCAACAATGTTGCGTGCTGCGGCAAAGAACCATGCCTCAGTAACTGTATTGATTGATCCTGCTGACTATAGCCGTGTGCTTGAACAACTTGAAGCAACAGGCGCAGTTGATGATGCTACTCGCTTTGATTTAGCAGTGAAAACATTTGAACATACCGCTCATTATGATGGCGCTATTGCTAACCATTTAGGTAAGATTACTGATGAAGGTGAAGCTGATTTTCCTCGCACCTTCAACAGCCAGTTCACTAAAGCACAAGATATGCGTTACGGTGAAAACCCGCATCAAAAAGCAGCGTTTTACACTGAATCTCAGCCACAGTCTGGTACCGTAAGCGCCGCGGTACAAATTCAAGGCAAAGCATTGTCATACAACAATATTGCTGATACTGATGCAGCACTTGAATGTGTTAAATCATTCCCTGAATCACCGGCTTGTGTGATTGTTAAACATGCTAATCCATGTGGTGTGGCCACCGCTGATAATTTATTAGCGGCCTACGACTTAGCTTACGAAACAGATACTACCTCTGCTTTTGGGGGCATCATTGCCTTTAACCGTGAACTAGATGGCAAAACAGCTCAAGCAATTATTGACCGTCAGTTTGTAGAAGTTATTATTGCTCCTGCAATCAGTGATGAAGCAAAAGAAATTGTCAGTAAAAAAGCCAATGTACGTTTATTATGCAGTGGTGAGTTTGTAGCAACCGCTGAGCAAGGTTTAGACTTTAAACGTGTTACCGGTGGTTTATTAGTGCAAGATAGAGATACAGCACTCGTTACTCAGGACGAATTAAAAGTAGTCACCAAGAAAGCACCGACAGAGGCACAAATGCAAGACTTGCTATTTGCATGGCGTGTAGCTAAATTTGTGAAATCAAATGCTATTGTCTATGTAAGCAAACAACAAACTGTAGGTATTGGTGCTGGCCAAATGAGCCGTATTATTAGTAGTCGTATTGCTACCATTAAAGCCGAAGATGCAGGTTTAACTGTACCGGGTGCAGTGATGGCCTCTGATGCGTTCTTCCCATTCCGTGATGGTTTGGACGCCGCAGCAGAAGCAGGTATTAGTGCCGTGATTCAACCAGGCGGATCGATGCGTGATAATGAAGTGATTGCAGCAGCTGATGAACACGGCATTGCGATGGTATTCACTGGAATGCGTCACTTCCGCCACTAAACTCAATTTAGAGAAACAGTATGATAAAAGTAGCAATCGTTGGCGGCACAGGTTATACCGGTGTCGAGTTATTGAGGCTTCTAGCCCACCACCCTGAAGTCACACTTGAAATTATTACTTCTCGTGCGGAATCAGGGGTTGCTGTCAGCGATTTCTTCCCTAATTTACGCGGTCATGTCGATCTGGCTTTTAGCGAGCCTGATGTCGAACAGTTAGCGGGCTGTGATGTGGTCTTTTTTGCAACCCCACATACTGTTGCAATGGCGCTGGTTCCTGAGCTTATTGCCCGTGGAACCCGTGTTATTGATCTTTCTGCTGATTTTCGTTTAAAAGATGCCGCATTATGGGAGCACTGGTATAACACACCGCATACTTGCCCTGAATT